>JAZRLL010000120.1:0-13118 GCA_045646745.1 Christensenellaceae bacterium | reverse complement strand
TCGTTCCTTACAGTAATCTTTAACTTCTTCTAAACTTGGTTTTATAAACTTTCTTTCTTTATATATTTCTTTCTTTATTCTTGTATTATTAATACTTGTATTATTCTCTTTTACTTTTTGTTCCATAGGGTATAGAACTTTTGTTCCATAGGGTATAGAAGTTTCGTTACATACCCCCCCTATCCTTATTATTCTTTTTTCAATCTCGTTTTTTTCGTTTCTTTTTATTTCAACGTCTAAGTACCCACAATTTTTTAAATTATTAATCCATATACTTATAGCTTTATTCGTTACCCCGTATAAGTCAGCAAAATATTTGTTACTAGCCCAACATTCCCCCGTCTTTTGTGTTAAAGCCGTTATTTCCCCATAAAGTAATTTTTCGTTAGCTTTTAGTCTTTCGTCATACCTCACATTAGCGGGGATTATTGCATAATAAGAAGGATTATTCTCACCCATTATTACACCTCTTTCTAGGATTTTTTAAGCAAAAAGAGACTATATAGAATACGCCAGTTTAGGTTAGGTGTTAAAAGTCCCGACGTACTCTATATAATCTCTCTTAACTTCTAACACCCATAAATTATTCTACTATAACATTATGTAAAAAAATTCAAAATTAACTAACTAATTACTATCATTTTCAAAGTGTCTTATATTTAAAGTAAATACGTCGTCCTCTATCTTAACCGTCATACCTACACTATTAGTCGCTAGTAATAAGTTTTTAATCATTGTTTCTTTATCCTCGGTCATTGTTTTCAAAAAGAGATTCATAGCTTTTTCTAGTTTTTCTTGTTTCGTCATTTATTTTTCCCTCCGTTCTACCTACTTTATACTCAAATATTCTTCTTATTTGTTCTAGAGGTATATCATAGTTTAATCTTATTTGTTCTAACATAACTAAGTTGTCCGCCAGCTCCTCAGCGATATGGTCTATATCAATCATTATGTTATATGGATTCTCAGCCTCAGTAACCGCCTCAATCAACTCAAAATTTTCCTCACTAAATTTTTTTAGTTGTTTCTTTATTCCAAAATATTTAACTATATTTAATAATCGTTCCCTCATAATTCCTCCTATCCAAATAATTTTAAAAAACGCCATACGCAATACACGATATACCAAAATAAAGTCCAATCGTGCAACATTCCTAATTCGTTAAGGATTATTCCTATAAATATCGCCGTCATTATTTCCCTCCAATTCTTCTATTTTAGCTATCACTTTTTTAATTGTTTTAATATGTTCGTCAACTCTATACGTCGTTTCCATATCTTGAGTGAACCAGCCTGTCCTATAATTAAAATAATCCTCATTTAACCATTTTTTTAATTGGTCTAGTTTAGTCTTTTCTAATATGTATTTACCTTCCGTTTCACTAGCGTATTTATGTTTATTAAGATTCATTTTTATTATTTTTGAATTTTCTTCTAATAAGTTATAATATTGAATCTCAAAATCTTCTAAGTGACACAACATATTGAATTTATCTTTTGCTTTCGGGTCTTTGTATTGCCCTTCTTTTAAACAATTTCTTTTCATTTCTTCCTTTAATTCCGTCTCTTTTTCGGTTAAAGGTTTTAATATCTCACTCATTATTTCCCTCCCTTAGCCAGCCTTCAAAATCGTAATCATCTCTAGCATATAAAGAGTATTGTACTAATTCGTCTATTAATGCCTTTAGATTCTCAGCGTCGTTATAACCGTCATAATCGAATCCAATATCAGCTATAAGTTGATTCCACCTGTCCTTATTTTCTACTTTTTGTTTTAAATACTTGACTTTTTCCTCAAGTTCCCGTATGATAACGTCTTTTTCCATAGCCCACCTACACTAATACCTATCAATAAAGCTCCATAAGTCGCCTATTATATCGTCTATTCTCTTTATAACATCATCTACCAAATAGACTTCTTTACAGTCTTTTAAGAATCCGTGTTCGTCTCTAGCTAGTGTATTTTCTTTGTGTAATTCCTCAGCCGTGTATATTTTGCCTTCGCATAAATATTTCACGTCCCCAGCTCTTCCTCTATTTAATTCTCTTCGCCATTCCATAAAATCGTCTAAAATACAAAACATTTTATTCCTATTTACTACTAGATTCATTTCCCTAGTGTCGTCAGTTTCAAATATATATTTATCGTTCATAAATTACCTCCTATCACATTTTTCCACCCTGTTACACCCTAAATTATCACATTTTCCCCTAACTCTTTTTTTAGGTTGTAAGTCCTCGTCGTTTCTTAGTTTCGGGATTCTATCCCATAACTCGTACACGATAGCGTTAAATTCGTTATCTAACATTAAAAGGTCTAATTCTTTTTGTTGTTGTTCTTTCATAATCTCATTTAATCTATGAGCTAATAACAACGTGCTTTTATTCTTTAAATCCTCCATTTTTGCCCTCTTCTTCCTTTTCTTCTAATATTTCAAAATCCCCCTCGTTACCACCTATACGGTAATACCACTTTGTCTCATCAATATAGATAGCTTTACACGTGCAAGTTATCCACGTTCCCTTTTTATCGCCTTCTAGTACGTCCCCGCACTTAGTACATTTTATTTTCATTCTTTATCACTTCCTATCAATTCTCTTTTTTTGCTAGAGTGTAGCCTTCCACCTTCACACCACGTACAACCGCCGTGATTCCTGCAACTGCTAGAGACTGCCTTCCCGCCTCTATACGGTTTCCTCTTTTCTTTACCGTATTTAATCGCTTTGTTTAAGCTCATTCTTAGCCTCTTTTTCCAGTATTAATTCGGTTGTTGCTAATATAACGTCGCTATCGTGATAGATTAACCTATGGTCGTCGGTCCCGTCGTCGGTGTATATATCAACTAACACTTTTAACGCATATAGCGTCATATCCGTATCAGTAAAGAAAGTCCAGCGGGGATTATCCTTTTCGCTTGAATAATCCTCGTATAACTCTTTAATTCGTTTTAAAACTAGCTCTTTCATTAATTGTCACCCCCAGCAATAACTAACACTATTACTACAACGCCAAATAACCCCCCTAGTACGAATCCTGTAAAAAACATTATTCCTCTACCTCTTTGTTTTCTTCTTCTACAACATTAAAATAACTTTCAATCGTTTTAATGATTCCTTTACGGTCATTTAGTTTAAAAATTTCGTTCTCGTCGAATGTGTTAGTTACTGAATCTATGTAATAACTAACTGATAAATCGTCGTTAATAAAAATACTTCCTATAACGTCCTTATAAATCTCTAGTACCCCTTTTATGCCTTCCTCGATAATATAAACTTCCTCGCCTATTTTAAATTTAGTCTCTATTTTCATTCTTAATCTTCCTCCTTTAATGTAAAAATAGCTCTTCCTATTCTTTCGATAGCGAACTCACTCGCCATAACAAATATAAAAGCCGTCCCCTGCTGAGGTATTGGTACCCCCACCATAAATCTTATATCCCCGTTAGGAGCTTTTTCACTTTTACATTCTTTTATTTCCGTGATAATTCCTAAACTGCCAGTCCACTTATGATTCTCGTTAAACTGTACTACGTCGCCTATATTCATTTTTAACCTCCATTTTTTATTAATTTAGAATATTCCAATAATAATTTATATAAGTCCTCTAATTTCATAGTTATAACCTTGTCTTTATTCTTAAAATGAGTTTCTAATCGCTTTTCTAATAGCAAGCCTTCTAATATTCTTAAATTCTCTTCCATTATTCTTCCCTGTAACGCATTTCGTTAATTTCCTCTAAGGTCCATTTACACTCGATATAATCCTGTTCTACCGCATAATAACGCTCTTCTAGGGTATTTATACTCTCTCTTAGTTTTTCGTTCTCACACCTTAAAATAATTGAGTTAAAGGCACTATATATATTTGAGATAGCCAATAAAAGCGTGTTGACTATAAGTATTGTCTTATGCGTCCTTTTCATCTTTTGCCTCTTCTTTAATTCCATTATAAGCGTACTCATTTATAGCGGTTAAAATTTCCTCTTTAGTGTATGTATCATATAAAGCTGGTATATCATAAGAATAAAAAATTCCAGCGTTACTCAATTCTACTATGCTAGTATATTGCTTGCCTTTTTCTATTTTGAAAGTATTTACTTTAGTCATAATTCTATCTTTTTTATATTGCCATATTTCATCTTTTAGCTTTATAATTTCCATTTTTAAATTTTCCACCTCATAACCATTAAACATCTTCTTTTACCTCCTTTATTGCCACTATCACTTTAGGCTCCGCCCCGTATTCTTTATTGATAGATAATAAAGCTACCTGTTTATCATCTTTGTAAGCTATCCCGTTTAAACTATCCAACACTATTTTAGATATGTTATCTAGGTCGGGCTTTTTGTCATATAGCCTATGATTCTCTAGTAAGTCCTTTGTTTTCTTTTTGCTATAAGATGTAGGTACGTCGAATATAGCTTTTATATTAACCTCTACTATTCCCTCAATAGGTGTATGGTCGGGGAAAAGACTTTGAAAAGTAAATTTAATTAGATTCTCATAACTAACGGTCTTAGCTGGTGTATAAGCTATTCCTTTTCTAGTTATTCTAGGTCTTTGTTTCCCTAGTGGCTTGCCTTTTACTTCAAATATTAATTCCATACTGCCTCCTATAAATAATTCTTGCCGAATATACCTCTAAAATCGTCTATATCCCACTTGTAATATTCCATAGCCCGTCTTTGAGCTAGTTGTTTAATCTTTGTATCTAGTGTTTTGTTAAAATGTACGCCAGCGTCACTTAAATTATGGTGACGCCCGCACAAATAAACACATAACCCCCATTCAATAGATTTTTTCCTATTAGCCGTTCCAAAAAACGCCTCGTGAGTATGTATTCCAATAGTAGTCCCACATACCAAACATTTTTTATCGTCCTGAATGATACTAAATCTATTGTCAGCCATTATATAACCTCTTTTAGTTGTTGTATTATCTTTTCTAATTCCTGAGCGGTTATGTACCCTATAACGTCACATTCTCTATCAAAATAATCTTTAGTTATAAATTTACCGTCTTTAACTAACGCTATTTCCACCGTATCGCTTTCTATGTTACCTTCTTCACAAAATAGCCTTGTATTAAAATGATTATCACTATAAGAGCCAAAACAATTAATAACGCTAAGTTCTACCCCTTTATTTAAAGGGATTTTTTCACGTCCGCCTAATATGTAAAATTTATTATCTTTTATTTCCATATTGTCCTCCTAACTATCACTAGCCCCCCACTCTAATTTTAGCTGAGTCTCGGTTATTCTTATTTGAGTTTTCAATGCGTATATACTTTCAAGCGTGGCGTCGTATAGAATCGTCCATTTATCACGTATTTTTCTTAAATTAGCAATATTCTTTTGCCCTCTAGCTAAGTCACCTAACACGCTAACTTTATCACCCTGTAACAATCGCTCGCCTATAAATGTAGCTAGTGCGACTCTATACTTTTCTTCGGCGTCCGCCTTCTTATATCCGTAATTTTGTAACTCTTCAATCTTTTTATTTAAAGTATGTATATCACTTTGTAAATTACCGTATAAGTCCATAAGTCACCTCTAAAATGGTAAATCGTCCTCGTTTACTTCTATTTCGACGGCTTGCCCGAACGTTGCCTCTAAATCTAATTCCTCAGTCTCTTTTGCTGGCTCGTCTTTCTTTTGAGGCTCCCATTGAGTAATAACGTAACTAATCCCCACTTTACCGTCTCTATACTTGTAAGGTTTTGTGAATCCAAAAATAACTATATCCTCTTTGTCGTTTGGTGGCGTCACGTTATTAGGAAATTGTACTGGTATAAAATAATTAGTCCAATTCCCGTCCTTATCCTTTTGATTGTCAGCCACACTATAACCATATTGATTTTTATAAATTCTAGTTTTACCTGTAATTTGCATTTAATTATCCTCCTTTAACATTAATTCTTCGTGTTGTAAATCAGCTAAAAAGCCGAAAAAATCGTCCTCAAAAACTTCCTCGCCGTACTCGTCGTCTATAATTTCGTTTCTTTTTTCCATAATTACGCTCCTATCAATTCTTTAACTAAATTTTCATTAATAGGTATATCAACGTATTTCCTAACGCTTTCTCTTAGGTGTACGCCTTTTAAGAAGTGTATCTCTTCCTTATAGCATTGTTGGTAACCTATCCTGTATAAATTAAGCTGGTAAGCCAAATATTCTCTATCTAGAGTTGAGGTTGTCTTAATATCCCCTAGCCCTAGCAATCCATTTTCTTTTAAAACTAAATCCAAACGTCCCGCACATATAGGCACGCCTTTATCATTGAATATAATGATAGGCACCTCGTTTTTTTCTACCTCGAATCTAAAATGTTTTTGTAAAAATTTCATATTTCGCAACTCTATACACGACGGGTCGTCCATATTAGCCGTGTAATACATTTCGATTATTTCGTGTATTCTAGTACCTCGCTCGCTCGCTTTGTCTAATACTTCCTGAGATATACCTTTATATTTGTTAGGAAATTTTTGTTTAATAATAGTAGTTACTGAGGGTACCAAAATACCATTTACTAGGTATTGGTGGGTTGAGGGTATAAACTCTAACGTGTTATCCCCTATTTCCCACATTTCGTAATCGTCGCCAATTATCATTATTCTTTATCCTTCTTAATTGTTATTTTGATAGATTCTTTTACGTCACTAAAACTAACGTATTCATCATATAAGCTGGCGTTTTCTTCTTTGAATTTTTTAGTATTAAAAGTCTCTTTTGTACTAGGATATACATAAGTAATAGTTATCCCGTTTACTTCGTCCTTAACGCTTTTTAATCCCTTAGCTTTCATCTCTTCGATTAATTTAGCTTTATAGTCGTCCTGTAAAGCCTTTAACTCTTTAATCTTTGATTCAATTTGTTTTATATTGCTAATAGCCGTATCATATAACACGGGTGTATTATCAACCATTCTTATTAATTCGTTATTACTCATTTGCTTTTTGCTCCTTTTTCTCAAATATTTTGCTAATTAATTCGCTAGCCTTTTCTACTGGTAACTCGTCAATAGTTTTAATACCGTTTACCTCTAATAATTTAGTTAGGTTATCCCCTGTATAAGTCTTTAATAGAATCTCTTTTTGTTTAATACTAATTTTCCCGCCTGTTGTTGCTTTAGTAGTTGTTTTACCCTTCTTAGTATTCATCTTATTGTCGGGGCTTTCTTTCTCGGGGTCGTCACCAGTCGCAACCATAAACGTATCAGCTAGGTAATATTTCAAAGCTCCCGTGTAGGCTTTGTACCCTGCCTTGTCGCCTTTGTCGATTCCTTCCCCTGTTATATGAGTATCTTCATAGAATCCAGTCTCGCAATCAAATAACCTGAATAATAGTTTTGGCATACGTCCGTTAGCTTGTTTCTCAGTACCCTCAAACGTTTCATACTCTAGCTCGTCGAATTTTAACTCTAAGTCGCACGCACTAAATAACTCAGTAAATAGCTCTTTGTACTGAGCCTCGCTGAAATATTGGTAATTATCAAAATCATTATTACCGCCTTTTTTCAAAATCCCTTTTTCTTTTAATAGCTTTCTTAACGCATTTTTCTTTTTTTGTAATTTAGCGTTATATTCTAGCCATTCTTTAACTTCTAACTTGTCAAACATTTTTCTTCCTCCATTTTCTTTAATTTGTTTTGTTGGTAATTTTCGTCTTTTAAACGCTCCCCAATCTCTTTAACTAAATATTCCGTCAATAATGAATAATCCACATTTTCTTTTTTGTAATTAAATATTACTTGTTTTTGATTTTTCATTTATCCTCCTGAATCAAGTATAAGTCCCACATTTCGGCGTTAGTCTTTTTCAATACTTTTTGAATAGAAAGCCACGTTTCATAACTTCCCTTCCTTTTACCCGCCTCTATGTTGCTGATATTAGCTCCTGAGGTGTTACACTTCTCAGCGAATAAATCCTGTCTATCATATCCAGCCTTTATGCGTTCACCTATTAAGTTGTAGCGTTTACCCAAAATATACCTCCTTCTTTTTTTGAATTGAAACACAATTTCAAATTATCGTCTCAATCTAAAAATATTATATTAAAATAATTTTTAAAAATCAACAAAATGTTAAGTGAATTTTCAAAATGTTGATTGAATACCAAATTTATGCTAATATTAGCCTGTAATATCCAAAAAATAATTAGGGGGAAATTCAACAATGACAAGAGCTGGCACCTACACTAGATATAGTAGTGATAACCAAAGAGCTGAAAGTATCGACGCACAATTAAGGGCTATCAATAAGTACTGTAAAGATAACGATATTATGATAGTAAAAAACTATATTGATGAGGCTATTACTGGTACTAGTGACGATAGAGAGAACTTTTTAAAAATGATAGAGGATAGCAAAAAAGGACTATTTGACGTTATCATAGTCCACAAATTAGATAGATTCGCTAGGAATAGGTACGATTCGGCTATTTATCGTAAAGAGTTGAAAGACGCTGGGGTGAAATTAATCTCAGTTTTGGAGCGTTTTGACGAGGATAAACCTGAGGACGTTTTAATGTTATCTCTATTAGAGGGGTTGAGTGAATACTACTCTAAAAACTTATCACGTGAGGTTAAAAAAGGATTAACCGAAAACGCATTAAAAGGATTGCATAATGGAGGCACGCCCCCTCTAGGCTTTGACGTAAACCCTGACACTAAAGAGCTAGTTATTAATGAGGTTGAGGCTGAGGCGGTTAAACTTATTTTTGAAATGTACTGTAACGGTTACGGGTACGATTTAATCGCTAAGGCTCTAAACAATAAAGGCTATCTAACTAAGGTCAAAAAGCCATTTACTAAAGGTTCAATCGGGGATATTTTAAGAAACGAAAAGTATATAGGTCACTACGTTTTTAATAAACGACTTTCTAAGAAGAGCGGGAATAGGAAATTTAAAGATGAAAAGGATATTATCAAATTAGAGAATAAGTATAAGCCTATTGTTAGCCTTGAATTATGGAATAAAAAAGAGGATATAATATCTAGTAGATTAAAGCCTAGAAAAAACGCCACTAGGCAATATTTATTAACGGGTAAAATCTTTTGTAATTGTTGCGGGGGTCACTTTGTCGGGTCCTCTTATACTGGGGGGCGTAATAAAATAAAATATCACGCCTACGAATCCTCTAACCGTAAAAGAAAAGTTAAAGGTTGCCAAATGAAAAGAATCCGTGCTGAGTATATCGAAAAGCACGTACTAGATAGAATAGAGCGTGAAATATTAAACGACGACGTTATGGATTCAATCGCTACACAAGTCTATAACAAATATAAAACTGTTACCGCTGATGATGTTAAGTTGTTAGCCAAATTAGAAAAAAAGCGGGATTCAATTCAGCTTAAAATTGACAACCTGTTAGACTTAGTTTTAGAGAAGGTTATTAGTAAATCAGCTATGAAAAGCAAAAACGAATCCTTAGAGCGTGAGTTAGAATCGGTGTTAGTTAAGATTAATGAATTAACCACAACCCAATCACTAGCTCCTACTATTGAAAAAATCAAATTGAATTTAGAGTATATGAAAAAAAATCTAGAGTCGGGGGATAGCGACTTGAAACAATTAGTAATTGATACGTTTGTTAATGAGGTAATAGTCCACGACGAAAAAATAGAGGTTACATTAATTGTAACCCCTAACCTATCGTCCTCTTATAACCTGAGTTCGACTAAGGTAACTGGAGACGGGGCGTATATCACCCTATACGATACTATCACTAGAGAAAAGTTAATAGAATCAATGAGGGGGTATAGTTATGAAGAGTTGTTGTCTATGTTCTAATCCCGCCAGTACCAACTATAAGAATCTACCGCTTTGTTATACGTGTTTTACCCAGTTAGTAAATAACTTTGATTTTTGGAGCGTTCTCTTAGATAAAATAAAGGCGTATTTCGACGAAAAGGAGCCAACTGAGGTAATTAGTCTAGACGAATATAAACGACGTAAATTATAGGCTAGAATTAAGTTAGGCGGGGTATTTTATATCCCGTCTATTTTTATGCAATAAAAAAAGAGTTATTAATCCTCTAACTCTTCTAGTGTATCAGCTAATTTTCTAAGTATTTGAGCTAATCCCTTTTCGTTGTTTTCAATTTTAGCTAATTCGCATACCTTATCTATATCGTCGTCGTCGATTGTTTCGTTGTTTTTCATTGTACCTAATAAAGCCGAAATACCCGCTAATATTTTCCCTGTTTGCATATCAGCACTAACGCCGTTCTCAGTCAATAATACATACCCTTTTGATTTTTCTAACATTTTTTCAGTTCTTTTATCTAATTTAGCCATTTTTTTCTTCCTTCCTTTTATAACAATATTCCTCTAATAAATCTAACGACTTATCGGGATTATTTCCTTTTTTAAATCTCGCCCTTTTTACTATTTCGTCTATATCATCATAAGTTAAATTAACTTTATAATGTTTTTCGTAAATATCCATTTTTTCTAATAATACAGTCAGCGTCTCTTTTGGTGTAGGTTCCTTCACTTCTAATATAGAGAATCTTCTTAACAACGCTTTATCCTTTTTAATACTTTTTCTAAACTCTTTAGGTGTCGTTGCACCTATTACTCTAATTTCGCCACGTGCAAGGCTAGGCTTTAGTATTTCACCTAATCCCATATTATTCCCTTCGGTATTCCCGTTAAGTCCTAATATGTTATGAATCTCATCTATAAACAAAATTACTTCTTTATTGTTTTTTACGTCTTGTAGTATCTTTTCGATTTTTTCCTCAAATTCGCCCCTGTACTTTGTACCAGCTATTAAGTTATTAAGTGATAACTCATAAACGGTTGTATCTCTTAATTGAGGTATTTTATGTTTATTAATCTCAATCGCCAGCTTTTCAACTAACGCCGTCTTACCTATCCCCGTTTTACCAACGATTATAGCGTTCGACTTTTTATATTTAGATAGAATCTTGACTAATTCTTTAATCTCACCCTCGAAATTACTTACCGTTGTCTTTTCTCTATCTACTTTTTTATTAAGATTAATTAACGCCTTATGATTATTTTCTAAATTTTTTTCGTCCTCTTCATTGTCGAATAAATCAAATCCGTTGTCACGAACCATAAATTCATAATTGCCAATATTAAAACTTTTGTCCTGATTAACCTCTAACTTTTTAGCCTTTGGAGGGCGTCCACGTTTTCTTTTTTCTTCCATATTGCCTCCTAAATGATTGATTTTATTGTTGCGATTTTTTCGGCGTCGCTCGTTTCACTATTTACAATCTCGTTTAAGCGTTCCTGTAATTTTACTGTTTGAGCTTTAACTATACTAATACCGTAATCGTCCATTGATATAGTTACTTCGTCGCCAGCCTCAATTCCTAGAGTATTCATCATCTCTCTAGGTATAACTAGCCTTCCTAAATCATCTATTCTTCTATTCATTTTTAATCACCTCTTATAAGTTATCTAATATCATTTTTTTAAATATATCTTTATCTACCATTTTTTCGTATTTTTGTTTATAACTTACAAATTCATTTTTAGCACGTTCTAATAATTGGTTGAACTCTTCCTCGTTTTGAATAACTGCTTTAATATTTTTATAGATTTTTTCCTCATTAACCGTTTTTACATTAACAAAGTATCTAGTAGGCTCTACCTCTTCATTCTTCACGCTAATACTCGTTAATACATAAGTCGCTTGTTGCAACCTCCATTTTTCCCCAGCTATTGAATCGTCCCAATCAAAGCATTTATGTAGCTCGGTGTTTTTATCCCTTGCCTTTTCCAAAACATCTTTTCTAGTAATTGTTAGATTCTTTCTTTCTAACTCTTCTAATTCTTTTCCAACTTTATTAGCGTCCGCACTAAATCCAGTTGTTTTCCATACATAAATCATTTTTTAACCTCCATATTATTATTTCCATACCTAGCCTT
Organism: Christensenellaceae bacterium; assembly: GCA_045646745.1. Taxonomy (GTDB): domain Bacteria; phylum Bacillota; class Clostridia; order Christensenellales; family Borkfalkiaceae; genus HGM11412. The sequence goes on along the minus strand of JAZRLL010000120.1, from coordinate 1,212 downwards.
AGCCTAACCCAGCAAACCTGAACGAACCAAAACTCACCTTCCACGCCTGCCGAACCCTACCTGAGTCCACCAGTCCAAACCTCGTTTTACCACGTCCCGAGCCTTAACTCACCAAGCCTGCCTCAACATACATTACCGTACCTGACACCGCCAGTCCTAAACTTAACGCACCACAACTGCCATACTAAGCCATATCGTAACGAGACTCAACAAACCATAGCTAGCCAGCCGTACCAATCTATAACACAACGCAATCAAACGAAACGCACTATAACACGCCTAACCAGTCCTGCCATACCTAGCCGTAACCGAACGTATCTCAACACACCGAACCCAGCCTGCCGTACCCCGCCAATCCGTAAAATAACGTATAATAACTCACCAAACCCAGCCTGCCGTACCTCAACGGAAATTACCTAACACTAAACGACCGTGAAACACCACAACGAAACGAACCCAACCTGCCGAACGTTACCAGCCCGCACCTAGCGATAACACGCCTCAACGCACCCCGCCTGCCGTACCTAGCCGACCTTGACGCAACATAGCTAACCTAACCGCTCCATTCCTGCGTTACCAAACCACGCCACCTCGAAACAAGCCTAAGCTAACCATACCTGCCGAATAGATTATTCTACGTGATATGAACCGTACATTCCGCCTTTTTCAGTTCTAAACTCACCTAATCCAACGGCGAATCCACCTAGATTAATAAAGTTAATTAATTGTTCTAACGAATATACGTTTTTGTTATATCTTATAGTAAACGTCATCTTCCAATTTTTAAACTCAGCTCTATATCTTATATCGGGCATACCGTTAGCTACTCTAACCATATCCTCCCTCATAGCTGGCGTTCCTTGAATCTCAATTAATTCACCTAAGATATGAAAGCTACCATTAACACTAACTTTGTCTTTAGTCAATTTACCTCTAAACGCACTACTAACAACGCTAGCTTTAATTCCTACTGACGGAAAGCCAAACTTAGCCCCCTCTTTTACTGCTTTCTCAAACGCCTCCTCAGTAAATTCCTGAGGCATTTCAGTAATCCAGTGTAGGCTCCTCATAAAGTCCTCTACGGGATTCTTCGGGTCTCTTCCTTTAGTTGCTTTTTTCATTTGAGCCTCTAACATTTGACGTTTAGTCTTTTCGTCAAAATTGTTGACTATTAATGGGGTGTCACCCACGATTGTAATTGTCGCCTCCCCT
>JAZRLL010000119.1:0-4915 GCA_045646745.1 Christensenellaceae bacterium | reverse complement strand
GAGTTCAATTATAAAATTGAACTCTAAATTATTTTATTTAACTAATTTTAATCCGCACTTATCTAAAAATTTATTGAACGCTCCAACGCCTTCGCTATCCTTTTTAAACACAGCCGTATTATATAAAATTTTTGCACAAACGTCGTTAACGTAAGAAACAACTATGCTGTTTGCTTTCTTTTTATCCTTAATTCTCGGATGTTTTTTCATAAGTTGACTAATCATATCCCTATGAATATATAAATCATTTTCAGGCTTATTTAATTCTTCTATATCGTATTCAATTTTATGACATAAAATATCTTCAATAGTAGATAATTGTCTTTTAAGTCTTGCAGGTAAAACGTAAAGTCCCATCGCTTCAATAATACCAATACCTTCTTTTTTGATATTGTGATATTCTGGGTGTGCATGGAAAATTCCGTCAGGATATTCTTCTGAAACTCTATTATTTCTTAAAATAAGTTCAACGCAATATCTATTATCACTTAAAAATCTAACCATTGGCGTTAAAGTGTTGTGTCTTACCCCGTTAGTACTTGCAATAACGTTAACTTTTTCATCAGAGTAAACTTTCCACTCTTCAATAACGTCGGTAGCCAACGCTTGAACGGTATTTCTATTGAATCCCGAAATTCTTATAACAGAGTTATAAAAATCTAAAACTTCAACTATAACGTCATTATATTTTTCACTTGAATAACAATTTAAAGCCTTTGCTTTTTGAAGTGGCATTAAATGTTTTCCACCCTGATAATGTTCATGATTTAAAATAGAACCGCCAACGATAGGCAAATCAGAGTTAGAACCAACGAAATATTCTGGAAAAAGTTCAATAAAATCAAATAATCTATCAATAGTTTTGCCGTTTATACACATTGGAGTATGTTTTTTATTAAATAAAATACAATGCTCGTTAAAGTATAAATACGGAGAGTATTGCATACCCCAATCTTCGCCACCTAACGTTAATGAAACCGTTCTAATATTAGTTCTTGGCGCTTGTGTTGCGTTGCCGTAAAAACCTTCGTTATCGGCGCAAAGTGCACACTCGGGATATTTTTCACCCGTCTTTTTAGTTAGTAGTTTTGCAATATCTTTATTATCTTTTTCAGGTTTAGATAAATTAATGGTTATTTCAAGCGGAATATCAAGTTCATTTGCTTCCCATTTAATATTTCTATCAATAGCGGTCTTTCTTATGTAGTAATTTTTAATGCTCATATTGTATAAATAATCGCACGCAGATTGAGCACCAAAATTTTCCCTTAAAGACATAAATCTTCTATTAACTTCTGATGGAACAGGAGTTAACGTGCCAAACACGTAGTTTGCAAACAAATCCCCGTCAATTTCGTTAATTGCTATTTCGTTTTCAATAGAATATGCAATTAATTCGTTAACCAACGTGTCTGGAACTTCTAATGCAAGAATTTCTTCCTTATTAACTTCTTCTTTTGATGGGGAATCAAGTTTTAATAAGTGAAGAAGAATATTTCTTTTGTAAATTTCATCAAGCGGACTAAGTCCTAAAAACTCTTTTGCGTATACCAATAATTTTTCTATAAGTATTTTTCCGTCAACCATAAAAACTCCTAAAAGCCTATCACATTATTTTTAGAAAAACAACGCTATTAAAAACATTATTCTAACTAAAATAAAATCTATATGATTATATCACACTAAAAATTTTAATGCAACAAAATTGTAAACGATATTAGTAATTTTATATAAAATTAAATATGACCTTGCGGGTGAATTGCATTGTCGGTTTTAGGGTCTTCTTTTGAAAGTTTTTTGTCCTTTAATAATATACCCTTTTGTAAACTTTCCACCCCGTATTTGTGCTTGATTGATAAAATAGCGTCGCTCAATTTACTCTTTTTTTCATTTTCATTATCGTCAAAACTTAATTGAATTTCACCATTTGTAAAATTACTAACGGAAATTCCTAACGTTCGTATAATAAATCCACTTTTAAATTCTTTTTTAAAAAGTTCAAAGGCGGTGTTTTTAAAATCTTCGGCTAAACAAGATGGGAAGTTTAACTTGCATTGACGTGTAATACTTTCTAAATTAGAAAATCTAACGTAAATTGATAAAGACGTTGCTTTTCCAATATTTAAATCAATTAGCCTAGTTGAAACGCTTTCAGCAAGCACGTTAAAAACGATTAACGCATCGTCGTAGGTTAAAATATCTCTATAACAAGTCATAGAATTTCCTACCGATTTTACAACGTCAGACTCATCGTCGTATAAAACTTCTGAACTGTCTTTACCCAAGGCGTATTCTTGCAAAACTTTGCCCCATTTTCCAAAATGTTTAACAAGATACGATGTGTTAATTTGGGCTAAGTCTCCAATGGTTTTAACGTTTATTTTGCTAAACTTTTCATTAGTATGCTTGCCTACGAATAGTAAATTTGAAATTGGCAATTTCCAAACTATTTCTTTAAAGTTTTCATACGATATTACGGTTGTACCATCAGGTTTTTTAAGGTCAGAACCAAGTTTAGCAAAAACCTTATTAAAACTAACGCCGATTGAAACCGTTAGCCCTGTTTTATTCTTTACTTCCGCTCTTATATTATTTGCAATTTCTTCGCCATTACCGAACATTTTAGTTGAACTAGTACAATCTAACCAGCACTCGTCAATCCCAAAAGATTCAATTTTATCGGTGTATTTTCTATATATGTTTTTTACGATATTTGAGTACGTTAAATAGTTTTTATGATTGGCTTTTACTAAAACTAAATCAGGACATAATTTTAACGCATCTTTAATTACCATGCCCGTTTTTACGCCTAATTTTTTTGCTCCTTCACTTTTTGCAAGAATAATTCCGTGTCTATTTTCTACGCTACCGCAAACGCCTACGTTTTTGCCTTTTAACGTAGGATTTAATATACATTCAACACTTGCATAAAAATTATTTAAATCAACGTGAAGAATTGTTCTTAACACCTTTTTTTCTCCTAAATTTTTTTAAGAATTTTTGAATTTTATCCCCTTTTTTATAAATGAAAATCGTGGCTAGGATTGTTAAAACTATAAAAATTACCCAAATAACGATTCCCCACCAACTATTATAAGGAATAATACTTCCATTTAAAGAATATGCAGTAGTAAAAACTGATATAATTCTACAAATTATAATCATTATTATAAAATAAGAAGAACTCATTGAAGAAAGTCCTGCAACGAAACATAAAACGTCGTCTGGAAAAAATGGAAATAAAAACATAAAAGTTAAAATTATTTTATCTTTGTTTTTAATGTTGTTTAACCATTTGTCTAAGGTTTCTTTACCAATAAGCCAAGAAACTACCTTATAACCTAAAATTCTACCTATATAAAAGGCTACGATTGAGCCAATTACTATACCAATAAGGGAAAAAATTGAACTGTAAAACGCACCAAATAGTGCAACGCCCGTAGCAACTGAAATAAACCCCGGTATTGGCAATATAACGACTTGTAAAAAGTTAATTATTATATAGATAATTATTGCCATATAACCAAAGGAAGCAACGTAATTTCTAAGTGCTTGAATAGAGTTGATTTTATCTAAAATTCCAAATATTTTAAGCAAATATAACGATAAAACAATTATTGAAAACAAGCCTAAAACCAATATTGAAAGTTTATAAATAAATTTATTATTCGTTAAAGAAAAAATTAGGGCACTAATTGAAATTATACATACACAAGCAGTTATAATTATAATTATTGCCCTTTTATTCACGAATAAAAAACCACCAACGAAGGTGCTTAAATATAAAATACTAAAAAGTATTGCAAATACGCCTATTAAAAATACTAAAACAAAATTTAAGCCTAGTTTTATATAGTTTAAAATATTCATTATATAAAGTATATGAAACTTTGCTTATTTTAATCATTAAAATTATAGTTTTGAAATTTCGTTTCTAGCAAGCGCATCACAACGATTATTTTTTTCGTTGTCTGAATGACCTTTAACTTTAACAAATTGAACGTTATGTTTCTTTGTTAATGATAATAAAATTTCCCACAAATCAGAGTTTTTTACGGGTTTATTATCCGCAGTTTTCCAACCTTTTAACACCCAAGAATTTATCCAACCTTCGTTAAAGGCGTTAATAACGTAGCTTGAATCTGAATAAAGACTAACGTCGCACTTTTCCTTTAATTCGCCCAAGCCCTTAATTACAGCCAAAAGTTCCATTTTATTATTCGTGGTATCCTTTTCGCCACCAGAAATTTCTTTTTCTTTATTTTTATAAGACAAAATCGCCGCCCAACCACCGTTGCCTGGATTACCCGAGCAAGCGCCGTCTGTGTAAATTTCAACCTTTTTTAACATAAACTACCTAATTTATTCTTTTATAATATTATAAAAAAACCTATTAAAAATGTCAAGGATTATTACGTTTTAGATATTTTTTAATTAATAAAATCTTTTAAAAATATAAAATTTAAGAGCGTTTTTACTTGACTTAAAAAAATTTATATAATATAATATTTTATGTTTCATAGGGGAGTGGCTCAACGGTAGAGTAGCGGTCTCCAAAACCGTAGGTTGAGGGTTCGATTCCTTCTGCCCCTGCCACAAAAGATATTGTGCTTCGAGCCGCGGTCTAGTGATCGCGGCTTGATGTTGTTTGTGAAAGATTTTTTTTCTCTCACTAATAGGGCTCAATGGCCTTCGGGATAATTGGGCATAGAAAGAACTATGAGTATTCAAAACTCTAAGACTGAGCAAGACAATTCCAGCTCTGGCATGATGATGGTCGTTTTGGCTGTTGTTATCGCTTTGGCTGGTGTTTGTGCTTTTAGCTTGTTGAGCGACCAATCCTTGTTGGTTCGTTTGGCTGCTTTGATTGGTGGTTTGGTGCTTGCTGTTGTGGTGGCTTATATGAGCCCCGCTG
>JAZRLL010000118.1:0-13676 GCA_045646745.1 Christensenellaceae bacterium | reverse complement strand
GCCGTTTGTGCAGTTTTTGCGTTGGAAATGACTAAGTCTGAACTTGCCGAAAGAATGATGTATTCTATAAGCAACGTAAGTTCTCAAAAGGCTAGAAAAGGAACTTTGGATAAAAACGAGTGGAAAAAATTATGGGACGCTCAAAAAATTATTAATAGAACTAATATATTTATTGACGATACTTCTACGTCTACCGTTCCAGATATTTTGGCTAAATGTAGAAAGTTAAAATCTACGCAAGGCAGATTAGACTTGCTAGTCGTAGACCATATTCAACTTATGAACGCTGTAAATCCAAGTGAAAGTAGGCAAGCCGAAATCACTGAAATTTCTCGTGGTCTTAAAATGATTGCAAAGGAATTAGACGTTCCGGTTATAGCATTATCACAATTAAATAGAGCAGTTGAAAAGGGTGGCGGTAGAAAGCCTGTGCTTTCAGACCTTAGAGAATCTGGCGCTATTGAACAAGACGCCGATTTAGTTATGTTTATTCATAGACCTGAAATGACGGGTGAAGTTTCTAATTATGATGAAAATAACCAAGAAGTTAAAAGAGACGAAACGGAAATTATAATTTCTAAAAATAGGTCTGGTGCAAGGGGTTCGTTTACGTTATTGTTTAAGGGTGAAAATTATAAGTTCGTTAATATTGCTCAAAACACTCCTAACGAGCCTAGTTATAAACCGCATAAAGAAGACAATAAAATTAAGAAGATAGAAATTAATGAAAACGATATTCCGCCTGAAAATTTTACGGAAGTTGAAGAAGGTGGTTTAGATGACGTCTTCTAAAATTACACAAATTTTAAAATTTAACGATAAATCCTTAAATTTTGCAAAAAATTTGATTGAAAGTGGCGAACTCGTAGCCTTTGCAACCGAAACGGTTTACGGATTAGGTGCGCTAGCGACTAACAACACTGCCGTTAAAAAAATATTTGAAGCAAAAGGAAGGCCGTCAGATAACCCGCTTATTGTTCACGTACACGAAGATTACGATATTAAAAAACTCGTACACGTTGATTTTGATTACGTTTATAAACTTAAAAAGGCTTTTATGCCAGGTCCTTTAACTTTGGTTTTAAGAAGTAAAAAAGTTGTTAGTGATTTAGTTTCTTGTGGGCTTGACACGTTGGCTATTAGAATACCTTCACATAAAGATTGTCAAAACTTTTTAAAATACGTTGATTTACCTATTTGCGCGCCTTCTGCAAACTTATCAAAGCATACTAGTCCTGTTAACGCTGAACACGTTTTCAACGATTTAAACGGAAAAATTGAGTTAATTTTAGACGGTGGTAAATGTAGTGGTGGTATTGAATCAACTGTTTTAGATTGTACGACTAAAACGCCAAGAATTTTAAGAACGGGTATAATTACTTGTGAGATGATAAAAAGCGTAGTTGGCGATTGTGAATACGCTAAAAACTTAAAAACGGATAAAGTTCGTTCTCCGGGTACTAAATACGAGCATTATACGCCTAATTGTAAAACGGAATTTTTTGAAAGAGAAGATTTGGAAAATGCTCAAAAATTCTATAATTTAACTGAAAAAACTGGTAAAAAGGTTTATTTTTTATGCGACAATGAAATTTCTAAAAAATTAACGGGGAATAAACTTTTACTTGGCAATACTGCAAGTGAAATTGCGTCAAATTTATATTATAAACTTTTAGAAGGTGAAAAAATTGCCGACGTTATTATTGGAATTTCTATTGACACGGGTAATGAGTTGGATATAAGCGTTATGAATAGATTTTCAAAAGCGTTTGGTAAAGGAATCTAGCAATTTATAAATTTAAAAGTTGTAAAATATCAAGGTTAGAAAATATTAATTATAAATTAATAAAATTTTTTGCATATTGACAAAATGTGCTTATGATTATAAAATATAAAGGAGTTATTTATGAAAATTGCTTTTGGTTGCGACCACGGTGGGTTTATTGCAAAAGAACAAGTTATTAATTATTTAAAATTAAACGGACACGAAGTTGTGGATTTTGGAACGGATAGTGACGATTCTTGTGATTATCCTATATACGCTGAAAACGTTTCTTTATCAGTTGCTAATAAGAAATGTGATTTAGGAATTTTAATTTGTGGAACGGGTATAGGTATGTCTATCGTTGCAAATAAAATAAAAGGCGTTAGGTGTGCTCACGTTACGGATTTATTTTCCGCTGAAATGACTAGAAAACACAACGATTCTAACGTTATTGCTATGGGTGCAAGAATTACGTCTGTTGAAGATATTTTAAAATTTACTGATAAGTTTATAAATACTCAGTTTGAAGGTGGACGTCATCAAATTAGAGTAAGCAAAATTAAGGAAATTGAAAATAAATTTTTTAAATAAAATTTTAACATAGGAGAAATAAAATGACTAAAAAATTACATATTTTAAATCATCCACTTATTACACATAAGGTTTCAATGATGCGTATGACTGAAACCAACACCAAAGATTTTAGAGAACTTGCCGATGAAATCTCGCTTTTGATGGCTTACGAAGTAACTCGTGATTTGCCACTTGAAAAACGTACGATTAAAACTCCAATTTGTAATATGGAAGCGGAATTCATTTCTGGCAGAAGCATTGGCGTAGTTCCAATTTTAAGAGCTGGTCTTGGCATGGTTAATGGTATTTTAACTCTTGTTCCTAATGCGAAAATTGGTCATATTGGACTTTATAGAGACCCAGAAACACATATGCCTGTTGAATATTATTGCAAACTTCCCGTTGACGCTGATAAAAGAACTATAATTTTAGTTGACCCTATGCTTGCTACGGGCGGTAGTGCGGTTGCTGCTATTGATTTTATTAAAAAACGTGGATGTAAAGATATTAAACTTATGAATTTACTTGCCGCTCCAGAAGGCGTTGAAACGGTTTCAAAGGCTCATCCTGACGTTGATATTTACGTTGCTGCGTTAGATGAAAAACTTAACGAAAACGCTTATATCGTTCCTGGGCTTGGCGATGCTGGCGATAGATTATTTGGTACGAAATAATTAATTTTACGTACTTGGTTTTTTTACCATTTTATATGATAAGGAGAATTTTATGATTAAAAAAGTTAAAAAGGCGGTAATTCCCGTAGCGGGATACGGTACAAGGTTTTTGCCTTACACAAAAGCAGTTCCAAAAGCGATGTTGCCAATTATCAATAAACCTGCCGTACAAATTATAACGGAAGAAGTTGTAAACAGCGGTATAACTGAAATTTTATTTATAGTTGGATACAAGAAAAATATAATTGAAAGTCATTTTAGTAAGGCAGAGGAACTTGAAACCGTTTTACTTAAAAACAACAAAACGGAATTCTATAATTCAATTAAAGAACCTGAAAAAATGGCAAAAATTACATACGTAATGCAAGAAGAATTAAACGGAACTGCAAAAGCGATAGAACTTGCCAAAGATTTTGCAAACGGCGAACCTTTTGCTATTTTGTTTGGAGACGACGTTATGTATAATCCTGAAAAGCCTGTTATTAAGCAATTAATTGACCTTTATGAAAGTACGGGCAAAACGGTAATTGGATGTAAAGACGTTCCGCTTAAAGACGTTCCAAAATATGCGTCAGTTGAATATTCTAAATGTGAAAACAACGTATACGATGCAACTAAAATAACTGAAAAGCCTAAAATTGAGGACGTTAAAAGTACTATTTCTCCGCTTGGCAGATACGTTGTTGATAGTGAGATTTTTGATATTCTTGAAAATTTAAAGCCAGCAGTCAACGGCGAATATCAGTTTACTGATGCTCTTGACGTTTTAGCAAGGCAAAACAAAGTGAAAGCACTTGTTTTTGACGGGGTTAGATATGATATGGGTAGTCATTTAGGCTACTTAAAGGCAAACGTTGAATTTGCACTTAGAAATGAAGAAATTAAAGAAGATTTTATTAAGTATTTAAAGAATTTAATTGATAATTTATGAATAATTTAACGGAAGGTTATTTTAAAGTCTTATCAAAGGCTTGTGAAATAAGCGAAAATTACAATTTAAAATACGTTGGAACGGAAGAAATTATTTATGCGATATTAACAACGATTAAGTGTAATGCTTGTAAATATCTAAATAAGTTTGGTGCTACGAAGGAAAACTTTTTTGCGTATTTAAGAAAAACTTTTAAAGTTAGACATGACGTTGGTTATACCGCAAAGGCTAACAATGCAATTTTACGCAGTAAAGAAATTGCTAATAGTTTAAAACTTTCTTACGTTTCAACTGAACACTTGTTGCTTGCTATTTTAGAAATTCAAGACTGCAACGCTACAAGTATTTTAAGGGCAATCGGTGTTGATTGTTCTAAATTGTATGCTTTTATTTACGATAACGTTAAACCAAATACTCAACCAATAAATACTGAAAGCACTAAAATAAATAATTATTCTAAAAACGATAGAAAATCTAAAATTTTAGATAATACCGAGAAAAATAAAGAAAATTCTAATTTTGAAATTGCAGAAAACGATAATTTAGACAACTCTAATCCATTAACTCTAATTGGCTACGATATGACCTTAAAGGCAAAGTCTGGTAAAATTGATAAAGTTATTGGTAGAGAAGTAGAAATTGAAAGAATTTTACAAACTCTATCTAGAAAAACTAAAAATAGCCCGATTTTATTAGGCGAAGCGGGTGTTGGTAAAACTGCGGTGGTTGAAGGACTTGCATTAAAGATTTCGCAAGGCACCGTTCCTGAATTTTTGATTAATAAACGAATTTTTTCTTTAAGTTTAGCGAGTTTAATTTCAGGCACGAGATATAGGGGTGATTTTGAAGAAAAATTAAAATCTGCAATAGATTACGCTATAAACGACGGAAATATTATTTTCTTTATTGATGAAATTCATAATATCGTAGGCTCTGGTAGTACAAAGGAAGGTAGTTTAGATATCGCCGAAATGTTAAAACCCATGCTTTCACGTGGCGAGATTATGCTTATAGGTGCAACTACTTTTGACGAGTATACTAAATTTATTGAAAAAGACGGCGCTCTTGATAGACGTTTTCAACCTATTGAAATTAAAGAGCCTTCTATTGAAAGTTCAATTTTAATTTTAAAGGGTATTAAAAGTTTATTTGAAGCACATCATAAAGTTTTTATCTCTGAAAAAGCGATTGAAAGTGCCGTAATCTTATCAAAAAGATACATAAATGATAGGTTTTTACCAGATAAAGCAATAGATTTAATTGATGAAGCGTCTTCTAAAAAAAGGTTGGAGATTACGTCTACTCCATCAAAAATTATTGAATTAGAAGATAAAATTAAACAATTTATTGCAGATAGAGATTATTCTTTACATATTAGCGATTTAGAAAAGGCAAAGAAAATTGATATAGAAATTTCAAAATTAAAAGATAAAGTAGAAGAAGAAAAAATCAAAAATTATAAGAAACGTAGTGTAAAAAATCCAACCGTTAACGAAGAAGATATTAAAAATTTAATTAGTTTATGGACTAATATTCCAATAAATAATTTATCTAGCGAAGATAATTTTAAAATGTCTAATCTTGAAGATGAACTATATAAAAAAATTATAGGTCAAAATCAAGCAATAGAAGTGGTTTCTCGTGCCATAAGGCGTTCAAGGGCAAATTTAAAAGACCCAAATAAACCGATTGGCTCTTTTATTTTCGTTGGTCCTACGGGAGTTGGAAAGTCTGAACTTTGTAAAGCCTTAGCAGAATTGGTTTTTGGTAGTCAAGACGATATTGTTAGATTTGATATGAGTGAGTATCAAGATAAAACGTCAATTAATAAATTAATTGGTTCTGCTCCTGGCTACGTTGGATATGAAAATGAAGGTTTATTAATTAAAAAAATTAAAAGAAAACCATATTCTATCGTATTATTTGATGAAATTGAAAAGGCAAATAGCGATATTTTTGACCTTTTACTTCAAATTTTAGACGAGGGTAGACTTACAGATAGTAAGGGTAGAACTGTTAGTTTTAAAAACGCTTTAATAATTTTAACTTCAAACTTGGGATATTTTAGCGAAGAAGAATTTACTCGCAGTCTCGGTTTTGGTAGTGAAATTAGTCAACAAAACGCAATAGAAAAAGCCTTAAAAAAGACGTTTAAACCTGAATTTATTAATAGGCTTGATGAAATAGTCGTATTTAACAATTTAACTAAAAACGATTGTTTAGATATTGCAGATATGCAAATCAACGAGTTAATTAATAGGGTTAAAGAACAAAATATTTTTGTAACGGTTGATAATTCTGCGGTTGATTACGTTGTTGAAAAGTCTTATAGTAAAGAGTACGGTGCAAGACCTATTAAGCGTGCTATAACTAAATACGTAGAAGAAATGCTATCAGATGCGATTATTGATAAAAAAATAACAAAAAACGATAAAATCGTAGTTTATTGCGAAGATGAACAAATGAAATTTAAGAAGGTTTAAAATGGAAATCGGTGTATCAACTGCATCATTATTTAAAAGACAATATAACGAAGACGCTTTATTAACTTTAAACGAAATTGATGCAAGAGTCGTTGAGATTTTCTTAGGCACTTTCAGTGAATATACAACAAATTTTGCTAAATTATTAAAAGAAAGAGTAGGCAATTTAAAAGTTCACTCAATTCACACTTTAAACACTCATTTTGAACCGCAATTATTCGGGGCAAACGAAAGAGCGATAAAAGATGCGGAAGAGATTTTTGAAAGTTGTTTACAAAGCGCACAATTATTAGGCGCTAAAAATTACACCTTGCATGGTATTGCAAGATTTAAGCGAAACGTGTTGTATAACGACTATGAAAAAATCGGCGAAAAAATGTTTTATTTACAGCAAATTTGCAAAAAATTTAACGTTGAATTATGTTTAGAGAACGTTGAGTGGGCTTACTATAATCACGTTGGGTTTTATTCAAATATAGTTAAATATTGTAAAGGCTTAAAAACGTGTTTAGACGTTAAACAAGCACGTATTTCTGGAGATAGTTATAAAGAATATATTAAGGAAATGAACGCCTCAATAAACACTGTTCACCTATCTGACGTTGATGAAAACGGCAAAATGTGTTTACCTGGAAAGGGAATTTTTGACTTTGAAGACTTGTTCAAAAGGTTAAAAGACGTTAATTTCAATGGAAATATGCTAATTGAAGTTTATAAAGAAAATTATAACGAAATTAGTGAAATTAAGGATAGTTTATATTATTTAAGAAACTTAAAAGAAAAAATTTTTAAATAAATAGGAGAAATTATGAAAACAAAACTTAGATTAGACTACAACAATATGATGAGTCCATTTATTGGAGAAAAAGAAGGTATTACTCCAACCGAATTAAATTCTTACACTGAATTTGCTAAATCTGCTTTTGACAAGTTTGAAACTAAAAAAGGCAGTGGAATGACCGGTTGGGCAAATTTACCATACAATCAAGACGAAATTGTAAAAGATATTATTTCTACGGCTAACGACATTAGAAAGAATTTTAAAAATTTTGTTGTTTTGGGTATTGGTGGCTCTGCGCTTGGTCCAATAGCAGTGTTCAATGCATTGTGTCATTTGCATCACAACGATTTAGCAGAAGAAAAAAGAAACGCACCTAAATTTTACGTAGAAGATAACGTAGACCCAGAAAGAATGCTTGCGCTTTTAGACGTTGTTAATGTTGAAGAAACTATGTTTAACGTTATTACAAAAAGCGGTTCAACAAGTGAAACAATGGCTCAATATTTAATAATAATGAATATTTTGAAGCAAAAACTTGGGAATAAAGCGTCAAACCACGTTATTGCAACCACTTCTCAAAGTAAAGGAAATTTAATAAAAATTGCTAAACAAGAAAACTTAAAAACTTTCTATATACCAGACGGAGTAGGTGGAAGATTTTCAGAATTATGTCCCGTAGGATTGCTTCCTGCCGCAGTTTTAGGCGTTGATATCGTTGAGTTTTTACAAGGTGCTAAATTTATGAACGAAACTTGTAAAACTTCTTCAATTAAAGAAAATCCTGCACTTTGTAGCGCTATTTTAAGTTATATTTCAATGAAAAAAGGTAAAAACATTTCAGTTATGATGCCTTATACCGACTCTTTAAAGTTTATTTCAGATTGGTATTGTCAATTATGGGCTGAAAGTTTAGGAAAAGCCTTTGATAATCAAGGAGATATCGTTAACGTAGGACAAACCCCTGTAAAAGCCGTTGGCGTTACAGACCAACACAGCCAAGTTCAATTATACACCGAAGGTCCGTTTGACAAGGTTATGACTTTCCTTGCAGTTGATAATTATAGGGGAGAAGTTGTTATTCCTAATGGATGCGAAGATATTCCTGACGTTAATTTCTTGTGCGGACACACTTTAAACGAGTTAATTAATGCGGAGAGAAAGGCGACTGAATACGCTTTAACTATAAAAAATCGTTTAAACAGAACTATTTATTTAAGTGAAGTTAACGCTTTCAATTTAGGTCAATTATTATTCTTCTATATGCTTGAAACTGCTTATGCCGGCGAAATGCTTAATATTGACACGTATAATCAACCAGGTGTTGAAGAGGGTAAAAACGCAACCTACGCTTTACTTGGTAGAAAGGGTTATGAAGCAAAAAAAGAAGAATTAAATAACGCTCCTAAAAAGTCTAACGATTACATTATTTAATTGATTTAATTAATTAAAAAGCACGCTATTATTTTATAGCGTGCTTTTTTTATTTGCTAAACAATTATAATTTTTTTAAATTTATATTCATATAATAATATATGAAAAAAGCAAAAAGAAAATCATCAAAAACTATAAAATTCCTTTTTATATGCTTATTTTTAACAATTTTTCTAACTTTATATTCTTTTTCTAATAGTATGCTTATTGATATTGGTACGGAAGATTTTCAAGGTGTTTTATCTACGGCTTCGTATTATGCAATTAATGAAAGTTTAACCGAAGAATATAATTACGATAATCTATTTACTATTCATAAAAACGATGAAAAAGAAATTGTTATGATTTCAACAAATTCATATAAGTTTAACAAATTATCAACTGTTATTTCAAATTCCGTAAACAATTATTTATACGAATATACGAAAGACGGTGTAGACGTTCCAATTGGTGTATTTACAGGTATCTCGCTGTTTTCTGGTTTTGGGCCAAAGGTAAAAATGCCTTTAATTTCTATAACTTCTGTTAAATGTAATATTGTATCCAAATTTAGTGATGCTGGGATAAATCAAACAAAACACTCTATATATATAGAAATTAATTCTACCGTTTCAATCATAACTCGCTTTTCAGTAAAAAAACTTAACGAATACGTTTGCGTTTTATTTTACGAAAATTTGCTTATTGGTAAAGTTCCTGAAATTTATTTAAAAGATACCGTTTATTCAAATTAAAAATCAAATAATTATTTGACAAAATCGTAAATATAGTATAAAATATACTTAAATACATAATAACTTTGATAAAGACAGGCGTTTTTGTTATAGCCAAGAGAGAAAACCCGTTGTGCTGAAAGGTTTTTGCTATTGATAAAACGATATTCACTTTGGAGTTGCTTTTGTGAAATAATAGTAATTTAAGCCGGTTGTTCCGTTATAACTATAATAAGATGTGCTTTTTGTACGTGAATTAAGGTGGTACCACGCAAAAATTATGTGTCCTTTTATAAGGACATTTTTTTATTTTAAGGAGAGAATTATGCAAGAAAAAATTTCAGTTATGAGAGATTTGGCAAAAGAAGAAATTTCATCGTCAAATTCTTTAAAAACTTTATTTGACGTTAAAGTTAAATATCTTGGAAAAACAGGTCAAATAACGGAACTTTTAAAAGGTATGAAAGATTTACCGAAAGAAGATAGACCAATGTACGGAAAAATCGTTAACGATTTAAGAAACGAGATTGAAGAATTTTACGCTCAAAAAGAAGTAGTTCTAAAAAAGGAAGAAACTTTAAAACAATTTGAAAAAGAAGCAATTGATATAACTCTTCCAGGAAAATCTACTAATATGGGTTCTTTACACCCAATAACGCTTGTTAAAAATCAATTAATTAACGCGTTTACGGGTATGGGTTTTGAAGTGTTTGAAGGTCCTGAAATTGAAGAAGATTATTACAATTTCCAAATGCTCAATATCCCACTTGACCATCCTTCAAGGGATATGCAAGATACTTTTTACGTAAATAATAACATTTTACTTAGAACTCAGACTTCAGCGGGACAAGTTAGGGTAATGCTTAATAAAAAACCTCCGATTAAAATATTGAGTCCTGGTAAGGTTTTTCGTTCGGACGACGATGCTTCACACTCTCCAATGTTTCATCAAATGGAAGGTTTAGTCGTTGATAAAGGTATAACTTTATGCGACCTTAAAGGTACGCTTGACGAATTCGTTAAAATAATGTTTGGTAAAGATACTAAAACTCGTTTAAGACCTTCTTATTTTCCATTTACAGAGCCTAGCGTTGAAGTTGACGTTTCGTGTTCTGAGTGTCACGGAAAAGGCTGTAAACTTTGTAAAGGTACGGGCTGGATTGAGATTTTAGGCGCTGGTATCGTTAATAAAAAAGTTTTAGAAGGCTGTGGAATTGATTCTAACGTTTATTCGGGTTATGCCTTTGGTATGGGAATTGAAAGAATTGCGATTTTAAAATATAAAATTCCTGATATTAGGCTATTTTTTGAAAACGATATAAGATTTTTAAAACAATTTAAGTAAGATTGGAGAAATAGATTATGAAACTTCCTATTAAATGGTTAAATGATTACGTAGACGTTTCAAACGTTAGTATAAACGAACTTCAAGAAAAACTTTTTTCATGCGGATTTGAAGTTGAAGAAGTGCTTGAAAACGGTAAAGATATTTCAAACGTAGTAGTTGGTGAAGTCGTTTCTTGTGAAGATATTCCTGACACTCACTTGCATTTATGTAAAGTGGATTGCGGTAAGCACGGAATTTTACAAATTTGTTGTGGAGCAGATAACGTTAAATTAGGCGTAAAAGTTCCTTGTGCTTTAATTGGTGCAACCGTTTTAGATATTGGTAAAGACCATAAAACTGTTGAAGGCGTTATGACTATTAAAGCAGGTAAATTAAGGGGATACGATTCTTTTGGTATGCTTTGTTCGGGCGCTGAAATCGGCGTTTCAGAAGATATGTACAAAGGTGCTTCTTACGATGGTTTACTTATTTTAGATAGTTCACTTGAAAACGGCTTAGATATTAAGCCAATCGTTGGCTTAAACGAAGTGATTTTAGATATTAGTATCACTGCAAATAGGCCTGATTGCCAATCAATTTTAGGTTTAGCAAGAGAAGTTAGCGCCGTTTTAAATCTTCCACTTAAAATGCCAGAAACTACTTATAAAACAAGTGAAGTTAACGTTAAAGATAAACTTAAAATCTCGGTTTTAGATAGTGAACTTTGTCCTAGATATATGGGTGCGTACGTTTACGATATTGATATTAAACCTTCACCAATTTGGATGCAACAAAGATTAAATAGCGTTGGAATTAATTCTATTAATAATATCGTAGATATTACTAACTTCGTTTTAATGGAAATTGGTCAACCAATGCACAGTTTTGACTATAATTTATTAGAAGGTAATGAAATTGTTGTTAGAAGGGCAAATAATAATGAAAAAATAACTACGCTTGACGACAAAGAGTTTGAACTTAACGATTCAAATTTAGTAATTTGTGATAAATCAAAGCCACAATGTTTAGCGGGTATTATGGGTGGTAAATCTAGTTGTATTAACGATAATACGCAAGCAATCGTGTTTGAGTCTGCTATGTTTAAGCGCGATAATATTAGAAAAACTTCAAGGGCACTTGGTAAAAGGTCAGATTCTTCGTCTAGATTTGAAAAAGGAACTGACCCATATATTGCTAATTTAGGTTTAAATAGGGCGCTTTACTTAATTGAAAGTTTGGGCGCAGGTAAAGTTGCAAAAGGCGTTATTGACGTTTGTAGTTTAGATTTAGAGCCAAAAACCATGTCAACAACTATTTCAAAGGTAAATAAAGTTTTAGGAATTAACGTTCCTAATAACGTTATTGAAGATATTTTAACAAGACTTAATTTTGGCGTAAAAATTTGCGGTGATAATTTAGATTTAGTTATTCCGCCATATCGTGATGATATTGAAGATTATCCAGATATTGCCGAAGAAATTATTAGAATGTACGGCTATGATAATATAGTTGATACTCTTTTAAACGATGCGTCAATTACCGTTGGCGGTTTAAATAAAGAGCAAATTGATATTGATAATGCTAAAAACTACTTTGTTGCAAAAGGTTTTTCTGAAACTATAACCTATTCGTTTATATCTCCAAAAGATTACGAAAAACTAAACGTTGATATTGAAGACGATAAATATAAGTGCATTAAACTTTTAAATCCGCTTGGCGAAGATTTATCGGTTATGAGAACAACTTTAATTCCTTCTCTTTTAAAGGTTGTTGCTAATAATTTAAATAAGAAAAATAACGAAGGTAGAATATTTGAATTTGCAAAAGAATATAAGCCAAAATCACTTCCTTTAACTGAACTTCCAAATGAAAATTTGTGTATAAGTTTAGGTGTTTTCGGTGAAAATGAAGATTTCTTCACTTTAAAAGGCGTAGTTAACGAATTTTTTGAAGTGTTAAAAGCGACTTTTAAAGTTGATTATAGAAAGTGTGATTTACCATTTATGCACCCAACGAAAAGTGCATTTATTACGTTTGGTAATAAAGTAATTGGGTTTATGGGTGAAGTTCATCCGGAAGTTTTAGAAAATTTTGATATTGATAAAAAGATTTATATTGCTGAAATTTATTATAGCGAAATATCTTCAATGCTTAATAAAAAAGTTCAATTTAAATCTTTTGGAAAATTCCCAACTGTTGAAAGAGATTTAGCACTTGTTATGGATAAGTCAATAACCAACGGTGAAATCGTTCGTTTAATTAAGAAATTTTCTAATAATTCTTTAATTAACGTTGAATTATTTGATATTTATGAGGGTGGACAACTTAAAGAAGGAACGAAGAGTTTAGCATATCATTTAACTTTTAATTTGCTTGACCGTTCACTTACTATGGAAGAAGTTGACCAAAACGTTAACGCTATTTTAGCAGGACTTAAAAAGTCGTCAATTGAATTAAGATAATTAATTTTTGCCACCACTTTGATGCGGTGGCTTATTAAACTATGGTAGAAATTTTATCGCCTGCCGGCAATCTGCAAAATTTAATAACCGCTGTAAATAGTGGGGCAAACGCAGTGTATTTAGGTATGAGTGATTTTTCAGCAAGGAAATCTTCTGAAAATTTTAACGATGACACCTTAAAATATGCTATTTCGTATGCCCATACTTTTAACGTTAAAGTTTACGTTGCACTTAACACTTTAATTAAAGACAATGAGTTAAGTGGCTTTTTTGATGCTTTATCTAAGGCGTACTCTTATGGTGCGGACGCATTTATTTTGCAAGACGTTTTCTTGGGTAAAATAATTAAGGAAAATTTTAAAGATATTGAACTTCATTTATCTACACAAGCAGGCGTTTGCAACGAATACGGTGCAATTTTAGCAAAAAATTACGGGTTTAGCAGGGTGATTTTAGCAAGGGAAACTGATTTTGAAGACATTAAAAAGATTTCTTCAATAATTGACACCGAAGTTTTTGTTCAAGGCGCATTATGC
>JAZRLL010000117.1:0-2737 GCA_045646745.1 Christensenellaceae bacterium | reverse complement strand
TTGTGTTTCTGCTAAAACACGGGTGTATAAGTCGATTAACGCCTTATTATAGTCTGTTATATAGTGTCCGAAGTAGTAAGTTCCGTGCGTGTATCTCCAAGTAACGAATTCGCACTTTTGATTTTCGCCAAGCACGTATTCAAATTCGCCAAAACTAATAGTGCGAATAATTTCATATCCAGCGTTTATTCTTTCTTTCATATCAATTCTCCTTTATAATTCCATATTTGTCATCAGCATAAAATTGACAGTTATTCTGTTTCTTCCCAACCACGCTCTTTAAAAATAGGACAAAAATCTATATATCCTGCTATTGGTTCGTCGTTGATTGATATTTCATCCCAAGCCCAAGAGCCAACTAGTTCCGTGTCTGAATTTGCAGTAGGTGCAGTATAATCTCCACCACCAAGTCCGTTTCCTATACACGTTAAAAGTGGGAGAGGGTGTATGCACCAATCATCGCCGTATTTCGTATTCATAACGCTTGCTTTGTAGTATTTGTCTAAGTCTATACACAATTTTTGCGTATGATTGATAAGAAATTTATTATGAAAAGAGAAATCGGCTTTTTTGATGGCTCTCGTTTTCACAGACTCATCCCAGCAACGGTCATAAAAGCGACAAACTTCTGATTCGGTGAGTTTAAGGTTTTTCGTATCGCCGTATCTAAAAACTGTATCGGCATAATCGCCCATCCAAATAATCCTAAAACTTGAGTCGCTTTCGTATAATTTTTCACATATTGTATCTACAAAGAAATTTCCTATCCAAGAATGCTCCATAAGTTTTGCCATTGTGTATTCACGTTTTCCTTTTATAATAAGGTGTCTATCATAAACAACAGGTGTTTTGGTGCCTTCTTTTAATAAAACGTTGTAATATTGTCCCATAAATTTATCTCCTTATAACTTTATATATTGTTTTGCATATTCTTCGTAAACGTCATTGTCTATTTGACGAAGTAAAGATTCTTCAAATATCCATAACGGATAATTCCAAAAACCACTTTGTTTTGTTATTCCCGTATCAACTCCAAAGCCTTGCTTTTTTAGTTGAAAAGCAAAATTGCAATTATTTGTATCAATGTAAACAGCGTCTTTAATGCCTATAAATTCGCCGAACGAAACTGTAAACGTTGCAAACGGCTCAACTACTTAGTTGTTTTCAACTACGTTAAGACAAATTGCTAATCCGTATCTTTTTTCGCCCACAAAATCTTCAACTTCGTACAAGTCAAGACTGGGTTCTACTTGGTATTTTCCGCCATAAGATATAACTTCATAACGGGGTTTTAAGTTTTGCTTTTTTGTGTTTTTCATTTTGGTTTACTCCTTTATTTTAAAATTTCCGATATATAAATCGGTTGTTTATTGGGTTTATAGCACCTTAAACAATCAATGCAACGTGTTTTTCCGCAGTTTATAATTACGTTGTTACCGTTTGCGTAAGGCTTTGAATATACCGTAAAAATCTTTACGTTAGTTAAGTTTGTTTCGCTCAAATAATCTGTATTGAACGGCTCGTTTATAAGCAGTGATGATATTACGATAGATAAGTTTTTAGGTTGTTTACGTTCCTTAAAATAGTTAAAAACCACCGTGTAATTCTTTGTAAATAAAGAGAATACACAGTGGTTATTTTTCTTGACTAAATTTACGTAGTTTTGTAGGTGAGTAGCGTTTACTATATCTCCAAAACTTTCTAATCTACAGTACGCAGCGTTTATAAAGGGTAACTGTTTTCTTGGAATAATAGAAGAAGTTAAAAGCGTTGTATTTTCTTCATATACTTTTTGAACGTTAGGACGTGATTTTATATATTTAATCGCATAACATTTTTCACATACAGTACCGATTATGTTAGATAATTTCTTGCAATTTTCATTACAAAGAAGAGAAGTTGTAATTGCCGGCATTCCTGCCATTTTACCAGTTAAATTATGTGAAATGGCAAGCGTTTTATATGGTTTATTGCTGATAAAATTTTCTTTCATAATAATCCTTTCGTTGTATAGTGCCTTTCAAGATATTCTTTTATTGTTTGTGCGTGGCACATTTTCGGATAACACCAACAATACAGTTCTAACTTTCCGTATTGAAGTAAAAGTGTTTTTAGCCTTTCGATTTCATTAACAAAAGCCGAATCTCCATCGTAGATTTTTTTGTGAAAATACCTTCTATAATTCTCACAAACGATTCCACGTTCGTATTCGGATTTCATATAAAACGGATTGCCAAGTACCGAAGAGCGATCAACTTTAACTTGCCATTCTTTAGTGGGTTTTTGATATCTTAAATTTTTAATTTCAATCGTGTACATTAAATCACCTCCTTAACTTCTTCAAAGTCATTAAAATATATTTTTTCAAAGAAACGACCGTATTCAAAATATTCACCGTTCGAGTCTTCTTTAATTTCATATTCTAAAACGCTAATTTTTCCTTCTGACGAAGAAGCAACTACTGCTAGTTGCTTTTCATCATCTTTATATACCACGTTAAAGGTAATATCTTTTTCAGTATCAAAATGTATATATTCTTTCATTTCAGTTCTCCTTAATCGGCGTATTTAAACCAGATGTTATATTCAAGTTCGATTTCTTTAGTGTCGAATCCAACGCTTTCGCCACTAGAATTTTTGACTTCGTATTCGATTTCTTTTATTTCGTAGAAGTTACATTTAAACTCGTTATCTCTACCATCAATGGCTTTTGCTTGTTTAACACAACCTTCAAATAC
>JAZRLL010000116.1:0-7607 GCA_045646745.1 Christensenellaceae bacterium | reverse complement strand
GGGTTTAGCAATCTTCCCTGCAATAGGTGCTTTACTTCCTGATGAATTAGACTCAAAAGGTGGCGTTGGTCTTATGTTTGACGTATTACCATTAGTGTTTAACAATATGGGTGTTTTCGGTCAAATAATTTCCTTCTTATTCTTTGCGATGGTTTCTATCGCAGCAGTAACGTCGGTAATTTCACTTGTAGAAGTAGTTACTCAATTTATCGTTCAGAAAACTCGCCTTACGAGAAAAAAAGCGTCTTTAATAATAACTTTATTAATCTTCGTTATCTCTATACCCGTTGGCATTTCACTTGGAAGAGTTGGGATTTTAGAAGAGGCTGGAATTAATTTATTCGGCTTTGACCTTCTCACCTTCTTAGATGAAGCGTCTAACTCAGTTTTAATGCCACTTGGAGCATTTGCCGCTTGTTTTGGTATAGGCTGGTTGTTTGGTAAAAAGAACAACCTAAAAGATTGGCTATCTCCTAAAACTCTTGTAAACAACCTTAAAGAAGACGGCTTGTATCTTGGAAAAACATCTATAATGTTTGCAATAATGGTTAAATACATAACTCCAATTTTAATTTTAATTCTTGAAATTGCTGGCATAATTACCAACGTTAAAAACAATCCTAACTATTGGTTTGTTGTTGCCTTTGCTTTATTAATAATTTTAGTAGGCGTTACAGTTTACTTTATATTCTTTAAAAACGCCGAACTTGGCAATAACGAATTAGAACTTAAAAAAGAAAACGCACTAGATAAAGCGTAAACATAAAAAACAAAAAGGTTAAGGTGAATTCGCCTTAACCTTTTTTTATTGCGTTTTAATTTAATTCTTGCAAATCTTTAATACTTTTAATAAGTTTAGTTCTCATTTCTATAAACTTATCTAATTTTTCCCTTTCACTATCAACAAGTGATTTAGGTGCTTTTGCAATAAAGCCTTGATTAGAAAGTTTACCGCTTGCCCTTTGAATTTCGCTTTCAACTTTATTAAGTTCACCTTCAAGTCTAATAATTTCCTTACTAAAATCAACAAGTTCGCCAAGTGGAATATAAATTTCAGTTTTATCAATAACCTGAGAAACTACCTTCATATCAAGTTCATCTTTAGATGAAATAAAGTTAATTTTACCAACGTTTGCAAGTTTTTGAATATAAATTGACATTTTTTCAATACTAACTTTCTTTTCGCTTACAACGAATAAATCTACTTTTTTACTTGGAGCACAACCCGTTTCAACTCTAATTTGTCTTATTGACTTAATAATTTGCATAGCGTATTCGGTGTGTTCAATACCCTTTCCCGATGAGAGTTTAGAATTAAATCTTGGGTATTCCGAAACCATAATACTTCCCTTAACGTTAGGAATATTGCTATAAATTTCTTCGGTTATAAACGGAATATATGGGTGAAGAAGTTTTAAAATATTAATTAATACGTAGTTCAATACGCCAAGTGTGTTATCCTTTTTATCTTCGTCTTCCCCGTAAAGTGAAGGCTTAGATAATTCAATAAACCAATCGCAGAAATCGTTCCAAACGAAATCGTGAAGTTCATCGCACGCAATTCCAATTTCGTATTTTTTCATATTTAAAGATACTTTTCTAATCGTAGAATTGAGTCTTGATAAAATCCATTTATCCGGTGGGCTTAATTTACAATCGTCAATCTCTTTAACTTTTCTACCTTCTAAATTGAGTAAAACAAACCTTGATGCGTTCCAAATTTTATTGATGTAATTTCTTGAACCTTCAAGTTTTTCTTTACTAAATCTCATATCGCTACCAGGAGCAACGCCGTTTAATAAAGCGTATCTTAAAGTGTCTGCACCAAACTCGTCAATAATTTCAAGTGGGTCAATACCGTTTCCAAGGGATTTACTCATTTTCCTACCCTTTGCATCTCTTACTAACCCGTGAATTAAAACGTCTTTAAACGGTATTCTCTTTGTATGTTCAAGACCAGAGAAAATCATTCTTGCAACCCAGAAGAAAATTATGTCGTATCCCGTAACCAAAAGGTCGGTTGGATAGAAATATTTTAAATCTTTCGTATTTTCTGGATAACCCAAGGTTGAGAAAGGCCATAAAGCCGAACTGAACCAAGTATCTAAAACGTCTTCATCTTGCCTAATTTTAGCCGAATTACATTTTGGACAAACTGAAATATCCGTTTTAGAAACGGTCATTTCACCGCAATCGTCACAATAAAACGCTGGAATTCTATGTCCCCACCAAAGTTGACGTGAAATACACCAATCTTTTATGTTGTTCATCCAATTAAAATATGTTTTAGTAAACCTTTCAGGTGTAAATTTAATGCTTTTTTTCTTAACAACGTCAATTGCTGGTTTTGCAAGCGGTTCCATTTTAACAAACCATTGTTTAGAAATAAGTGGCTCAACGTATGAATTACAACGATAACAATGGCCAACGTTATGAGTGTAATCTTCAATCTTAACGAGCGCACCGCATTTTTCTAAATCTTTAACGATTTCAACACGACACTCACTTCTTGTTAATCCTTTATACTTGCCCGCATTTTCGTTCATCGTTCCATCGTCGTTCATCGTTCTAATTACGGGAAGATTATGCCTTAATCCTACTTCAAAGTCGTTAGGGTCGTGTGCAGGAGTAATTTTAACCGCACCCGTACCAAATTCCATTTCAACGTATTCGTCCGCTACGATTGGAATTAACCTGTCTGCAAGTGGAAATTCAAGCATTTTGCCAACTAATTCTTTATATCTACTATCTTTTGGGTTAACTGCAACAGCAGTATCACCTAAAATAGTTTCTGGTCTAGTCGTTGCAACGGTGATATATTTATCTTCACCTTGAACTTTATATCTTACGTTCCAAAGATGAGACGCTTCTTCTGAATATTCAACTTCTGCGTCAGATAACGCCGTTTTACAAGTAGGACACCAATTTATAATTCTACTACCTTGGTAAATTAAACCTTTATTATATAAATTAACGAAAACTTCCCTAACCGCACGGCTACACTTTTCGTCCATAGTAAAAGCAAGTCTTGACCAATCGCAAGAAGAACCTAAACATTTTAATTGTTCAATGATTTTTCCACCATATTGCTCTTTCCAAGCCCAAGCACGTTTTAAAAAGCCTTCACGGCCAACGTCTTCCTTTTTTAAACCTTCTTTTGCCATCGCATCAACGATTTTAACTTCCGTTGCAATAGAAGCGTGGTCAGTTCCTGGAAGCCATAAGGTTTCATAACCTTGCATTCTTTTAAATCTAACAATGGAGTCTTGAATAGATTCGTCAAGAGCGTGCCCCATATGGAGTTGACCCGTAATATTTGGTGGGGGAATTACAATAGTAAAAGGTATCTTATCTGGGTTTGGATTCGCCTTAAAATACCCCTTTTCTTCCCACTCTTTGTAAATTCTTTTTTCAAATTCCTTTGGATTATACGTCGTTGATATATTCATAAATTTTCTCCAATCGTTTTAACTAAATTAAATCACGTATTCTAAATTATATAATAATTGAAACTTATTGTCAAATAAAAACTACGACTCATACTATATAATAATGCAAATAATGCAAACTTTAAAGGAGACACTATGAAAAAAATTTTTATTTTAATAACAACGTTTATTTTAGCATTACTCCCACTAAGCGGTTGCAGTAAAAAACAAGACGATAACCTGTTAAGAATTAACGAAGTTACCGATTCGTTTTTTTATGCTCCTTTTTACGTGGCGATAGAAAAAGGCTTTTTTGAAGAAGAAGGCCTTAAAATAGAACTTACTAACGGTGGTGGTTCAGACGTTTCAATGACCGCACTACTTTCAAAAGGTGCAGATATTATTTTGGCTGGACCTGAAACCGCAGTTTACGTAGCAAGGCAAAACAAAAAGGACGCACCTAAAATTTTTGCCCAATTAACAAAGCGAGACGGCTGTTTTTTAATTGGTAGAAATGAAGAATCTGATTTTGATTGGAATAACTTAAAAGGTAAAGAAATTATTATTGGTAGAAAAGGCGGACTTCCTGCAATGACCTTTCAATACATAATTAAAAATTTAGGCTATAATGAAACCGATTTAACTTTAAGAACTGATATTCAATTTCCGTTAATGGCACCGACTTTTGACAACGGCGTTGGCGATTATTGTACTTTGTTTGAGCCTACCGCAACGGAATTCGTATCACAAGGAAAAGGATATATCGTTGCTAGCGTTGGTAAACAAAGTGGCGAAGTTCCTTACACTTCTTTTATTGCACTTGAAAGTTTTATGAAAAAAAACCCAACTAAAATTGAAAAGTTTTTAAGGGCTATGTATAAGGCGTTAAAATTTGTTCAAGAAGAAGATGAAGAAGTCGTTGCTTCGTATTTAATTAAGCATTTCGTTGGCTCTGATTTAGAAAATACCGCAAAGTCGCTTGAAAACTACAAAAGCGTTGATACTTGGATGTCTAATATGAGTTTAAATGAAGATATGTTCAATCGTTTAATTGATATTATAGAAAATGCGGGGGAAAACGTTGACGGCGTTTCATACGAAAACGTAGTAGAGAATAAATACGCACAAAAAATTTACGAAGAAATGAACGGAAAATAATTTAAAGGTGCAATATGAACGGGATACTTAAATTAGATAAAGTTTCACTAGTTTATCAAAGTGAAATTGGAGAAACACAAGCAATTAAAGATTTATCATTTTCAGTAAATAATGGCGAATTTATTGCAATAATCGGCCCGTCTGGTTGCGGAAAAACTACTATTTTATCTATGATTTCCGGACTTATAAAGCCTTCTAACGGAAAAATTTTATTTAAAGGAAAAGAAGTTTTAAAACCAATAAAAGAAATTGGATACATGCTTCAAAAAGACGAACTTTTTCCATGGAGAACTATTGAAAAAAACGTTTATTTACCCTTAGAAATTAAAGGCATTAAAACGGAGCAAAACAAAAAATTCGTTATAAATTTACTAAATAAATACGGGCTTAAAGACTTTTTAAAAGCATATCCAAGTGAAATTTCGGGCGGTATGAGACAAAGAGCCGCCCTAATAAGAACACTTGCCGGAAACCCAGAAGTTTTGCTTTTAGACGAACCCTTTTCCGCCCTTGATTATCAAACTAGGCTTAACGTTTGCGATGACGTTTACAATATAATTACGCAAGAAAAAAAGACGGCAATTTTAGTTAGCCACGACATTTCCGAAGCACTTTCTATGGCTGACAAAATTATAGTTTTAACTAAACGCCCAGCAACGATTAAAAATATTCATATTTTAGATTGGGATAAAAGTTTATCCCCTCTAAAAAGAAGAGAAAATAAGGACTTTGGAAAAAAATTTGAAGTGCTTTGGGAGGAACTAAACGATGAATAATAAAATGATTAGTTTAGAAAGAAAAAAATATTTAAGGAACAATTTTATTTCAAAATGGCTCGTTAGTTTAACAAGAATTTTTATATTGGTATTTTTTCTTTTAATTTGGGAAATTTTAGCAAAAGCCGAGATAATTGATAGTTTTTTAATGAGTATGCCTTCAAAAATAGTTATTACAATTAAAGAGTTATATCTATCCGGCGATTTAATTAAACATATTTTTACCACGTTATACGAAACGATTTTAGGTTTTTTAATCGCAACGATTTTAGGCTCGTTAATAGCAATAATTTTATGGTGGAGCAATTTTTTAAGAAAGGTTTTAGAGCCTTATATAGTTATTCTTAATTCACTACCCAAAATTGCTCTTGGCCCAATTATTATAGTTTGGTTTGGTGCTGGAACTAAGTCAATAGTTTTTATGGCAATAATAATTACGATAATCGTTACTATAATCAATATGCAAAACGGCTTTTTGGCAAGTGAACAAAGTAAAATCACCCTACTTAAATCGCTTGGCGCTAATAAGTTTCAAATCTTATCTAAACTTATTTTACCATCTTCACTGCCAACCTTTATATCAACTTTAAAAATTAACGTTGGCATGAGTTGGATAGGCTCAATTATGGGCGAATATTTAGTTTCTAAGCAAGGTATAGGTTATTTAATAGTCTACGGCGGTCAAGTTTTTAAACTTGATTTAGTTATGGCAAGTACTATAATTTTAACTATTTTAGCAGGCTTAATGTACGCATTAGTTGCTTTAATTGAAAAAATTTGTTTAAAACGAAGATAAAAAAAAGGGTATGAACTTTAAGTCCATACCCTTTTGTGTTGTTTAAAATTATAAAGTAATAAGATAATCTTCGTTTATTTGCCAAATATCGTCAGCTTCTGCTGCATTTCTTGCAAAATAATAGTCTCCGGTTACAGTTTGTCCATTATATATCTGTTTAAGTGTATAATTAACAAACATCATTTTTCCATTTTGAACAGAAATCGTTACATCTTTATAAATATACGTACAATCAAGACCTGACAATTTAAAACTATAAGATACTGACTCTGCACCATATCCTTTAATATGATAAGTTTCGCCATCTTGTTCAATAGTCTCTTCGCCTAACACTTCAAAACTATCTTCGTAATTAGCAATTGGCATTAATAAGAATTTTAAAACGTTATTAATTCTCTTTTTATATTCACTTGAAGAAATTGCTTCATCTTTAACGTATCCTTCAAACGACATTGTCCAGCCATAATTTTTATAAACGGATTTATATAAATTATATTTACCATTATCATTTTTTCTGAATATCATATCTTGATAATAGTAGTTAGATTTGCCTTCAATAGGAGCATAAGCGCCATAAGATAAACGCATACCGTCTTCGTGAACGTATAAATACATTTCATCATTTGTTCCTTCGCCACCTTCAAAAACGAAATTGCTTCCCAAATCGTCAAACATCTTTTGGAATTCAGTTTTCTTTTCGCCTAAACCCAAGCAACCCGTCATTGAAAACATGCAAGTAAACATAGTTGCAACAATGAGCAACATCGTTATAATCTTTTTAGTAAATTTCATAAAAATCTCCTTTAATTTATTTAATTTAATTATATCACTTAGAAAAAACCTTGTCAACAATTACTTTATATTTCTTATCAGTTAACATAATTGGAATTATAATAAATGCGTGCTAACGCCTGAACCCTTGGGTTCAAGTTCTGTCGCTCTAATAAAAATGCACCCTTTGGGTGCATTTAGTTGGTGCGGATGACAAGTTTTCTACCCCTTGATAAAGGGAAGGCAAACAATAGTTTGCGAGGGGTTTGCGGCGTGCTAACGCCTGAACGGTAGGTTCAAGTTCTGTCGCTCTAATAAAAAAATGCACCCTTTGGGTGCATTTAGTTGGTGCGGATGACAGGACTTGAACCTGCACGAAGTAGCCTTCATAAGATCCTTAGTCTTATGCGTCTGCCAGTTCCGCCACATCCGCGTGCTAATCAAAGCATAAGTATTTTAGCATAAACTTTAAAAAAGAGCAAACAATTTTAAGTGGTTTTTTAAAATTTTTATTTTTTTTAAAAATCTTGCGAATAGTTGTCGATTTTACAAACTTTTACCAAAACGGTATTGACGAATTTTGACGAATTTGGTATCATATATATATAAATAAAATATAAGGTAGGTAACAGTATGGGTAAATTCGTTATTAAAAAGACGGCAACAGGTTTCAATTTT
>JAZRLL010000115.1:0-1156 GCA_045646745.1 Christensenellaceae bacterium | reverse complement strand
CAAAAACGCAATAAAGTTATAAGATTTTTATTTAAAGTATATCTAATTTAAATAAAAAAACGCTCTCGTCCCTTTATTACTTAAAGAGACGAAAACGTTTAAACAACTATTTCCGCGGTACCACTCTTATTCACCAAAAGGTGCACTTAGATGCTAACACATCTTTACTCTTTGACGGGAGTTCCCGTTTGCCACTACTATATTTCACGGCAACCGCTCGGCGACGAGTTCGGCAATAATCTTCTAACGCCTTACACCACCCGACGTTTCTCTATAAGCAAGATTTTTTACTTACTATTCCGCTTCACTGCGTTTATTTTTATTTATATTACAACTATTTAATCATTTTGTCAATTAAATATCACGGTTTATTTACATTTTTTATTTAATTTGCATCGTCCAGCCGAATTTATCTTCAACTTTTCCCCATTGAATACCCGTTAAAGTGTCGTACAAATATTGTGTGGTTTTTCCAATTTTACCTTCGTTAATAACGTATTTTTTATCCATATAACAAAGTTCGCCGATTGGAGAAACTACGGCTGCCGTTCCACAACCCCACGCTTCTTCAAGTTTTCCATCTTTAAGAGCCTCGGCAAGTTCGTCAATGCTAATTAATCTTTCACTAACTTTGTAGCCTTCGCTCTTTAAAAGTTCTATACAAGACTTTCTTGTTATACCTGGAAGAATTGAACCTGAAAGTTTAGGTGTTACGATTTCGCCGTCAATTTTAAACATAACGTTCATCGCACCAACTTCTTCTATATACTTTTTTTCAACGCCGTCAAGCCATAAAACTTGTGAATAGCCCTTTTCTTCCGCTCTTTGACCCGCACGATTACTTGCAGCGTAGTTACCACCGCATTTTGCTTCGCCCGTTCCGCCTCTAACGGCACGAACGTCTTCGCTTTCAATCATAATTTTAACCGGATTAATACCTTCTTTATAATAACTACCAACAGGAGAAGTTATTATCATAAAAGTTGCGTTCTTAACTGCGTGTACGCCCAATGTTTCATCGTTTCCAAACATAAACGGTCTTATGTAAAGAGACGTTCCTTCGTTTGATGGAACCCAATCTTCTTCCATTTTAATAAAAGTGGTTAAAATTTCAAGCGCCATATCTTCGTCAATAGTAGGTAAACACATTCTCTTT
>JAZRLL010000114.1:0-2933 GCA_045646745.1 Christensenellaceae bacterium | reverse complement strand
CAATATCTAAATAATCGTAATCATTTTTATATTTTGTTAAAAGTTCAGAAATAACGTTTTCTTCCGCATCGCCCGTTAGCATTATTGAAAAATCTTGATATTCAAATTTGATAAAAGGCGAAAAATCGTTTGCATTATCGTAATTTATATTTTCAACGCTACTAGTCGGAGTTAAAAAATCAAAAACGTATTTGGTGTTTATATCACCGCAAACTATATTCATAGCAAAATCACTTTGGTAATTAAAAAACTCGTATTCGCAAGATAAGTTATCTTCACCGTATTTTTCGTTTAAAATTAAATTTAAAAATTCACCGTAGATATTCGTTGTTGTTACGAAATCTTCTGCGCCACGATTAAATTCATCGCTAAAATTATATTTACTTCCCGTATATTTAACGTAAGGACGTAAAACCTTTTTAACTTCAAAGGCTTCAAATATATCCGGCATACCGCCGATATGGTCGTTGTGCGGGTGAGTTGCAATAAGCAAGTCAATAGTATCGTCTATTACCCTTTCTCTTATGAAATCTACCATTTTCTCGTTATAGTCGTTATCAGAATCGCCCGCGTCTACTAATACCCTTTTGCCGTCTGGCAATATAAAAAAGGTGCAGTCAGCGTTTCCAACGTCAATAAAATAAACTTCAACGTCTCTAAGTTCGTTAACGGTTGCCGTATCCCCTTCAATTTTAACGATTAAACTATCACTTTTGTTTTCGCCGGTTATAAAATCAAGTACCTTATTATAAAAAGTAGGATTAAAATAACACACCAATACAAATATAGCAACGCATATAACGGCTATGCTCGTTATGACTTTTCTAACTTTTTTAGGAATACTATTTTTCACCTTTTTAGCAACTTTTTTAACTTGTTTATCTTTTAATCTTTTTGCCATTTTATTCTCCGTTTTTTTCATTATATCATACGTTTTTAAAGTTTTCAATATACTAAAAATAAAATTAAAGCATTTGATTAAATCAAATGCTTATTTTTTTAAATTATTATAATTCACGTGTTAAACAAACAAGAGTTTCAAGGTGTTTGGTTTGTGGAAACATATCGTACGGGCGGATATATTCAATTTTATATAATCCGTTTGTTTTGTCCGTTTTTATTAAATTGTTTCCTTCGTATTTAAGCGTGCCTAAAATTAATCCTAAATCTCTTGATAGGGTTTGTGGCGAGCAAGAAATATAGCAAATTTTATCTGGCAAAGCCTTTAAAATGCTTTCAATAACGGGATAATCACAACCCTTTCGTGGCGGGTCTAAAACAAGGTGGAGATTTTTAGACGTTTTTCTCTCTTCTTCAATTATTTTAGGAAGAATTTCACCGCAATCGCCTAAAATGTTTTGCATTTTATCTTGCAAGTTATTTGCCCTTTTAAGTTCGTTAGCAGATTCAACGGCTTTACCAATTATTTCAATTCCTATTGCTTTTTTTGCTTTGCGGGCTAAAATAGCCGTCATTACGCCTGCACCGGAATAAGCGTCAATAACGGTCGTTTGCTCATCTGGATTAAGCCTATTAAAAACTTCGTTATATAAGTTGAATTTAATATAATCGTTAACCTGAATAAAAGATTGCGAGTTTATTGGATATTTTATACCAAATTCGTTTTTAAAGTAGTAGCCATTACCGTATAAAACCTTAAATTCTTCGCCTAAAATTACGTTATTATCCTTTTTGTTTACGTTTAAAATTATTGAAAAATCTTTATATTCCTTACTTAATAATTTTATTAAAATATCTAAATTTTTTAAATCATTTGCGTTTACAACTACGGTTAAAAGAAGTTTATTTTCAACGTTTCTTGCGACGATATGCCTTAAAACCCCTTTGCGAGTAATTTCGTTGTACCCAGAAATTTTAGATACGCTTATAAATTCTTTAATTATACTAATTAAAGGTTGAAAAAATTTTTGCTGAATAACGCAAGAATCAATTTCAACTATTCTATGCGAATTTTCTTGGAAAAAACCAACTTTAATTCCGTTTTCCGCTTCCCTTATTGGTAGTTGAAGTTTGTTTCTATAATAAAACTCGTTTTCGCAAGCAAAAGTGTCTTGTAAACGCTCGTCAATAAAGGCAATTTTTCTTAAACAATTAGTTAAAGTTTGTTTTTTTACGTTTAACTGTTCGCTATACGCTATATGTTGAAGTTGACAACCCCCACACTTTTTATATATAGGACAAAGGACTTCCCTTCTATGAACGCTTTTATCTAAAACGGATATAAGTTTACAAAATGCAATATTGTTTTTAACTTTTAATACCTTAAACTCAATTTTTTCGCCAATATAAGCAAAGGGCACAAAACAAGTTGTGTCCTTAATCTTAACTATGCCTTCTCCGTTTGAGCCAACGCTTAAAACTTCTCCGCTTAAAATATCGTTTTTCTTCATAATTTTAAAATTTAAGCCTTCTAATAAAATAATTTATCCTTCTTTGAAAACGGAACATGAAAAAGTCGTAAAAAGGAAAAATAATAACTGCTAATAAAATAATAATTAAATAAGCAAATTTTTGCAAAAATTCAATTTCAAAAACGAACATCGTAAGCAAGTAATACATTATAAAAGCACTTGCCAAAAACCAAATAAACTTGCCTACGTAGAATAAAATTTTATATTTATTAAATCTAATTTGTAAATAATTTATAATTGGGTGCAAACCAAAAAACATTATAAAACAAAGTGAAACGGTGTAAATTCCAGCAGTAAATAAAAATGCTAATAAACTTACTGCAATATAGGATAAAAACGCACCTTTTAGGCTATTTTTAGCAAGTGGCAAGGTTATACACATACTCGCTAAAAGCAAGCCGGATATATCAAACGCTGGAATAAAAGAACCTAGTATTATAAATACGAGCGCTAACGCCGTTGATAGCGCCGATAGAGCAATAACTTCCCCTTTTTTCATAA
>JAZRLL010000113.1:0-4471 GCA_045646745.1 Christensenellaceae bacterium | reverse complement strand
TAAATAATAAAGGCATCACCAAAAAGTAATGCCTTTTAAATCATTCAGTTATTGAAATATCAAATTTAAATGAAAAGTTTTCGCCTTTTTTAATAAATACGAAGCCTTTTTTATTTGAAAAATCATCAAGTATTCCTTCCGTTGCAGGTATTCCAATCCAAGGCTCTATACAAATAAAAGGTGTGTTTTTAGTGTATTTTTGCCAAAATCCGATTGCGGTTGTGTTATCGTAAGATATTTTAACACATTTTTTAGACTTATCCGATTTAAGCGAAACTTCACCGCCGTTATCGGATAAGAAAATCCCGTCAAAACTAAAAAGTTCAGAAGTTAAATTGAATTTTTTGTTATCAATCATATTAAAATCAACTAAATTTCCTGAAAGTAAGAAGGTTGGGGCAAGTTCATATTGTTTTCTTTCTTTACTTTGGTTAAATTCTATATAGTGGTCGTCTAAGGTAAGCCCATTTTCAAACGGAATTGAAAAACCTGGATGACCGCCCATAGAAAACGGAAGAATTTCTTCGTCTTTATTTTTAACGTAAAATTCGTTTTTAACCGTTTTATCTTCAAGGGTGTAAATCATTTTAAAGGTAAAATTGAAAGGATACATTTTTTTAGTTTCGTCATCACTATCAATTCTTAAAACGATTTTAGTATTAGTTTTTTCTTCAACGATAAACTCTAAATTTCTTGCAAAGCCGTGGGCTGGCATAGAGTATTCTTTTCCGTTAAAAGTATATTTTTGGTTGTATAATCTACCACAAATAGGGAAAAGAATAGTTGCACTATTTGCCCAATATTCGCTATTTCCTTTCCACAAATATTCAAAATCAGTTTCTTTACTATAAATTGATTTTAATTCAGCGCCGAAAGATTCAACTTTTACAGACATTTTATCATTTTCTAAAACGTAAATCATATTTCACCTTTATCCATTTATAAGATTAATTAAGAATTTATCTAAAATTGGGTTATAATTTGCACAACCTTCAACACAAGAAAGGGTAGTTAAATAAACTTTTCCTTTACCGTGAGTTTTTTCGGCCATAACCATATTATGTCTTTTATGAAGTCTATATTCTTCTTCGTTAGTGTTAAGTAAAGTGAATAAAATTTCTTTACTTTGTGGCCATTGGAATTTAAACCAAGCGCTTAAATCTTGATAATCTACTATGTGGTTATAGAAGTTTTTAAAGTCCATCACGTCAAATTCGCTAGTAAACTTGTGAGTAGGACTACTATAAATAAGGTTGTTTGCCGCAACTTCTTCTTCTAGGGTGTGAACTCTAAATATAATTTTATCGTTTAAAATAGTCGTTGGTCTATTTGTATAAACTATAAGTCTACCACCGTTATATGCAAAACCATCTAATTCTTCTTTATGTTTTTCGTAATAATCAACGTCAACAAATTGAGTGTTCGTATCAATAGGGGAATTACATAATTTTTTGATAGGTTCCCAATATTTACTCTTAATAATAGGCGTTTTATCCGCTTTTTTATTAAGTGGTAAAACTCTATATTCAACCTTATCAAAAGTAGTTTCAATACCGTCTGCTTCGGCTACCATTTCAATAGTTCCAACGAAATCTTTTGGAACGCTGTATGAAACGCTTCCGATATAATCGGAAGAAACGGGATTT
Organism: Christensenellaceae bacterium; assembly: GCA_045646745.1. GTDB lineage: Bacteria > Bacillota > Clostridia > Christensenellales > Borkfalkiaceae > HGM11412. The sequence continues at coordinate 2,825 of JAZRLL010000113.1, read as the reverse complement.
ACTACCTTTTCAACCTTTCTAGTTTCAACGAGTTTTCCGTTTACTAAAACGTTAACTTTAACGTTAAATTGTTTATCGGTAGGGTAATCGTTTAAAGCGTAAACTTCCGTTGAGATTGTATCGCCTGAATAAACGGTGTATTTATCCCTTCTTAAACTTACACGAAGCGGAATTAGTGCTTCTTTATAAGCGTAATAAGCAGGTTTTGGTATTCTATCAACGTCAACCAAAGTTTTTGTCCAACCGCATGGCCAACAGTCAATTAAAAGGTGGATTGCAGTGCTTTCAATATAATCTGCACGTCTTCTTAAAATGTGAGTTAATTCTTTCGTTGCAAATACTTGGTGTTCTCTACTAACTCTAATCCAATCGTGAATAAAGTCTTGTTCAGGGAAGAAAGCGCCGTGAAGAACGTAGCATTGTTCTCTTGCAATAGGTTTAGGAGACCAAGGTTCGTCCTCACTCTTTGGAAGCCACTTTTCAGGGCAGTATTTACGCATAAGTTCGTATCTATCAAGCCCGTCTGCACCATATTCGCCACAACCAACCATCCAATCGTGTCTTAATGGTGGAAGATAGCCTTTACTCATTTTTCCACTTGGTAAGCCGTGTGAAACGTACCAGAAAGTATAGGTGTGGAAATCGCTAATACCATAGGTTTGTTTAAGTGGAGCGTAGTCGCCTTCGTTGTATTTGATAACTCTATCAGGGTTTAAAAGCAAAACTATTTCCTTTGCAGAGTTAAAGAATTTTTCAATATCGTATCTTGAAAGGTTATATTGTTCATAACCCCAAGCGGTTTTATCAAGAGTTTCGTTACAGAAGGTATCAATAACTACGGAAGGGTGATTTCTAACCAATCTTTCCATTTCGTCAACTTGTTTAAGGGCTTCGCCTAAAACGCTATCTTTAATATAAGAGAAAAGTGGGAAGTCGTTTTGACAAAGCATACCCGTCATATCAAAATAATCGTAAATTTTCTTAAATACAGGACGTTGAGTCATACGATAGTAGTTTAAATTTGCAACTTTTGCTATACAAATATCGTCTAATAACTGCTCGTCGTTATCTTCCATAACCGCTCTTGGAAGGTGTCCCATCTCGTTCGTACCACGAAGCATGATTCTTTCGTTATTGAAATAAAACGCACCTTTATAAGGTTTACTATTTTCATCCATATAAAATTTACGCATACCAAAATGAGTTTGTTGTTCGTCAATTACGTTGCCCTCTAAATCGGTAATGGTGATTTTAACGTCGTAAAGAAATGGAGCGTCTAATGTCCAAAGTTTAAAATTATCAAGTTTAAATTCAGCGGTGAAGTAGTTTGTATTAGCGCATAATTTATTTGCCTTTCCTTCAACCATCGTATAAAGTGTTTCTTTAAAGTTTCTGCCTTCAATAGTGTAGAAAATCTTAATTTCGGTATGACCGAGCAAATAGTTAAAAACCGTTGAATTAACAGTAATTTTGCCGTTGTCAATATCAGGTCTAACGAAAATGTCAACGATGCGTTGTTTTTTAGAAACCACAAGTTCAACTCTACCAACTATACCAGCACCCGCAGGGCAGTGATGCCAACCGAGTTCAGGTTCGTCGTAGCCAAAGCTAGTTGCGGCGTAAATTTTATCGCCGTAATGAGTAAAGCCGTTATATGAAGAACCCGTAGTTGTAAATTCGTTTTTAACGACGATAACCAAAGTGTTTTCGCCTTTGTGAATATAAGGAGTTATATCCGCTTTGAACGGAGCAAAAAATCCCGTATGAGTAGTTACGAGCCTTTGGTTAATATAAACTTCACAAATATAGTCAACCGCTTCAAAATCTAAAACGTATTGATTAGAAGGGTCAATTTCGTCAAAAAATAAATCTTTGACGTAAAAAGCGTTCCATCTGCCTTCTGGTCCAACGTAATGTGGAATTTTAACCTTTTCAAAATCGCCTTTTTTATGCAAAACGTTTAAAAAGTCGGATTTATCTTCTTCCGTTTCTTTTCTATATAAAAAATCAACGAGTGAAGTTTTAGTTAAAGGAGTGTTAGTTGAAGAAGAATACTTTTCCATAAACGGTCTAATTTTAGCCTTTAATTCTTCTTTTTCCTTTAAGAAATTTTTATATGCTTCATCTTCGTTAAAAACGGGGTAATTTATTTGTTGAAGGTTAGTTTTTTTAAGTTCAACTTTTTTAAATTTACGTGGTTTGATTTCTTCAAGCCTAGGAACTTCGCAGTCCATTTTTTTACCGCCAGCGGCAATTTTTATGAACATATCTGCAAATTTTTGTTCTTTTTCAATCTTTTCATTTATCTTTTTAATATCGTCCATATTAACACCTTTTCAAATTGAAATAACGCTTATAAATTAAGCAAAAATATTATATCATTATATATTGAATAAAGCAATTCTTTTTTGGAAAATATTGACATAATATTTTATTTGTGCTAAAATTATTGCGTAGGAGACCTTATGCTAGATAAAAGTTTATTATTAAATCCATATAGGGCAGATGATAAAATTAACGAGTTTGTTGTTGCGATTAAGGTTTTTTTATTTTTCGTAATTTGTAGCATCGTTAAATTTTTAGTGTGCGCTTTATGTTTAATGGTTTTAAGATTAATATTATTTACGTCCTTTCCATTTGAAATCAATGTAAATGGTTTTTCAGACTTTAATCCTATGAATCTTTTTTCTCAAGAAATTATACTTTTCTTTTTTGCATCGTCTCTTTTTATAAAATTCACGATTAAACTTTGTTTTGTGTTTGCAGTTATCAAAATCGTTATGGTGTTTTTAAAATTTTGCTTATATTACGTTAAAAGGATAAAG
>JAZRLL010000112.1:0-3095 GCA_045646745.1 Christensenellaceae bacterium | reverse complement strand
ATTTAAAATAAAAGAAAAGCAAATTCCTTCATACGATATTCGTTTTAAAGATATTTTATCTGATTTAATAAACGGGGTAGCAAAGCCATTTTTAAAGGAAGAAGAAAATTGTTTAAGTTTTTCAGAAAGGCAAATTTTTTCAATTTTAAAGACTTTACGCACAAGGATTGAAGAGATATTGTCTTCAACTAAAATAGTATGGCTAAAAAGCGTAAAAATGTCTTTTATAGCATATTGCTTTTACCTTTACGGAGCTATTGAAAATTTTAATAAAAGACCTTTTATTGCACTTTCTTATTTAATTTTAGATTTCTTATTTAAATTTGGTAGATTATTTTCATTTTTGAGTTTAGGCAAGCATTATTTAATGGACGCAACTTATAATAATTTGTCTTCTTTAATAATCAAAACTTTGCTTGAAGTTTTAGGTAAAGAACTTGCTGTAATATATTTTCAAAAACAAAATTTTATCAAAGATAAAAGCGTTCAAAAAAGTCAAGAAAAAATTATAGCGTAGACTTTAAAAAAATATCGTAAAATTGTTTACAAACACAATATTGTGTGTTAAAATATCTATTGAAAGAAATTTTTAACTAAATATAGTAGGTTTTTGTTGATGATAGGTAGAATTCACTCGGTATTTTCGGGAGGAACCGTTGACGGTCCAGGTATAAGATTTGTAGTTTTTATGCAGGGTTGTCCGTTAAGATGCAGATATTGCCACAATCCTGATACTTGGGCTGTGGGAACGGGCGAAGAAAGAACGGTTCAAAGTCTTGTAAGCGAGATATTAAAATACAAAAATTATTTTGGACTGAACGGTGGTTTAACCGTTAGTGGTGGCGAACCGCTTTTACAAATAGATTTCGTTATAGAACTTTTAAAAGAAGTTAAGAAAAAAGGTGTTAATACTGCGATAGATACGTCGGGTTGTACTTTTAATGAAAACAACGAAGAATTACTTAAAAAATTTGAAGAGTTAAATAAATACGTTGATTTATATCTTTTAGATATAAAGCATATAGATAGCGAAGTTCATACTAAATTAACCGGCATATCAAATACTAACGTTTTAAATTTTGCAAGATGGTTAGATAGCAAAAATAAAAAAGTTTGGATAAGGCACGTTTTACTTAAAGATTATACTGATAACGACGATTACCTTAATAAACTTTCAAACTTTATAAAAACTTTATCAAACGTTGAAAAGGTTGAGGTTTTGCCTTATCACACGATGGGCGAAGTTAAATATCAAAAGTTAAATATAGAATATCCTTTAAAGGGTGTAGAGCCACCTACGAAGGAAAGGGTACAAATAGCAAGGCAGATTTTAAAAGGAGCATTACAAAATGATTAATGACAATAATTTTAAAGAAATGCTAAAAGGTTTACAACTCGTTGAAGTTAGTGGAGAATCTTGTGCAAACTGCTTAACTTTAATGCCTATGCTACACGAAGTTGTTTCGGAGAGAAACGATATAGAGTTAATTCACGTAGAAGCGGGCGAAAACACGGTAAAATTTATGGAGTTTTATGAAGTTGATAGAGTTCCAACGATTTTGCTTTTAGACGACGGAGTGATGTTTTCAAAAGCAACGGGTTTTCAGCCAAAAGAGATTTTTGAACTTTGGATTGACGCTAAAATTGAAGAACATTTAAAAAATAAATAGGCGATAGCCGTTTATAATAAACACAAAAATAATATTCAAGGAGTATTTAAAAATATGTTAAACTTTAAAGGCTGGGAAGGATTTAATTCTGGTAGATGGAACAATGATGAAGTTAACGTAAGAGACTTTATTCAAAGAAACTACACGGTATACGAAGGCGATTCTGCGTTCTTAGCACCTGCGACGGACGCGACTAAGAAACTTTGGGAAAAAGTTTTAGAACTTTATAAACAAGAAAGGGAAAACGGCGGAGTTTTAGACGCTGATACTGACGTTGTATCAACTTTAACTAGCCATGCACCTGGTTATATTGATAAGGATTTAGAAACCATCGTTGGTTTTCAAACTGATAAACCATTAAAACGTTCACTTCAACCTTTTGGTGGAATTAAAATGGCTGCGGAAGCACTTTCTATGTACGGCTATGAAATTTCTCCATCTGTTAAAGAAATTTTCACAAAATATCGTAAAACTCATAACGACGGCGTGTTTGACGCTTACACACCAGAAATGCGTCTTGCTCGTTCATCACACATTTTAACGGGGCTTCCTGATACTTACGGTCGTGGAAGAATTATCGGCGATTATAGGCGTGTTGCTTTATACGGCGTTGATTACTTAATCAAGAAAAAAGAAGAAGACAAAGCGATTATTCGTGGAGAAATGACTCCTGATAAAATTAGAAACAGGGAAGAAATTTCTGAACAAATCAAAGCGTTAAAAGGCTTAAAAGAAATGGCTTTATCTTACGGCTACGATATTAGCAAACCTGCAACTAACGCACAAGAAGCAATTCAAGCGGTATATTTTGGTTATTTAGGTGCAATTAAAGACCAAAACGGTGCAGCGATGTCTATCGGTCGTATTTCTACTTTCCTTGATATTTACATTGAAAGAGATATTCAAAACGGCATTTTAACTGAAAGCCAAGCACAAGAATATATTGACCACTTTATTATGAAACTTCGTATGGTTAAGTTTATGAGAATTCAATCATACAACGAACTTTTCTCAGGCGACCCAACTTGGGTCACTGAAGTTATCGGTGGTATGGGTGTTGATGGTAGAACTTTAGTCACTAAAAACTCTTTCCGTGTACTCCACACGCTTATTAACTTAGGACCTGCTCCAGAACCAAACCTTACAGTTTTATGGTCTAAATACCTTCCAGACAACTTTAAGAAGTTCTGTGCTGAAATTTCTATTAAAACTTCATCAATTCAATACGAAAGCGACGATTTAATGCGTCCAGAAATGGGTGACGATTACTGTATCGCTTGTGGCGTATCTTGTATGAGAGTTGGTAAGGATATGCAATTCTTCGGTCCAAGAGCAAACCTTGCTAAGTGCTTACTTTACGCTATCAACGGTGGTAAAGACGAACTTATGAAAGATAAATTGACTGGCAAACCTATGCATGTTGCA
>JAZRLL010000111.1:0-2190 GCA_045646745.1 Christensenellaceae bacterium | reverse complement strand
TAAGGGATACACCTGCCACACCGAAAAGGATATAGGCAATTATCGCAAGTGTGCCGTTTTCTAATCCTAACGCTACCATAACAAGGGAAAGCGTTGCGCTTACGAGCGTTATGATAAAGGTTAAAACTTTAACGTATGTCGGCGGGTTTAATATCTTTTTCCATAGAGAGCGAAAATCAATCTTCATAAACAACGTCCTTTAATATAATTGTAAAAGTACTTCCTTTGTTTATTTCACTTTGCACGGCGATTTCTCCGCCTAAAATATCAATTACCTTTTTCACGAGCGCAAGCCCAAGTCCGTTGCCTTGCGTAGAGTGCGAAGTGTCGCCTTGATAAAACTTTTCAAAGATTTTCGCGCCCGTTTCGCTCGTCATACCACAACCTGTGTCGCTTACCTTAATTTCTACATTCTTATCTTTACGTTTTAACGAAATGTCAATTTTTCCACCGTTTGGTGTAAACTTAATAGCGTTAGAAATTAAATTATTCCAAACGATTTCAAGTAGGCTTTTTGAAGAAAATATCGTAACTTCATCAAAATCGCAATTAAGTTCAAGATTTTTCTTTTCAATAATCGTTTCAAATTCAACAACGTTTTCAGCAAGCGCTTCCGTTAAATTGAACGCTTCGTGCTTTTCTTGTATTTCTTGGTTTTCAAGTTTGTTAAGTTTTAAGATATTCGTAATTAAGTCGGTAATACGCTTTGACGCAGAAATGAGCGTTTTTGAGTAATTCTTTCTCGTTTCACTATCAAGCGTTTCGTCTTGAAGTAATGTTGAGTAGTTTTGTATAACGGCAAGTGGAGTTTTAATTTCGTGGGAAACGTTAGAAATAAAATCGGTTTTTAATACTTCGTTTTTTTGAAGCTCCGTTGCCATTTTATTTAAGTTTTCCATAATCAAATCGTATTGATTATACTTTCCGTATTCATGCTTTATTTTAAGCCTGGTAGAAAAATCACCTTCGGCAATCTTTTCGGTGGCATCAACTATTTTTTGTGTTGGACGTTCTACCGTTATTTTTCTTCTAATCCAATCAAATACCGTACAAAAAGTTGCAAGAATTATTATTTCTATAAGTATTAATATAGCAATCCAAGTAATGTTATCCGTCCTTTCTCTAATATAGTCGTATATGAGTATTGCCATTTGCATAATAACGGCTATCAGAATAAAAAACGAGATAGCACCCGTCCAAGTAAACCCTACGGACGAAACTTTTTTCTTTTTCATTTTAACACCACCTTATAACCAAGCCCGTGAACGGTGGCAATTTCAAATCCGTCGCAAGCGGACGTTTTTTCACGAAGTTTCGCCATATACACGTCAACCGTTCTACTTGTAGTAGAAGAATCATAGTCCCAAAACTCCGCCATTAGTGCAGAACGGGTGAAAGTCTTTTTAGGATAGGATAACATTTTAAATAAAATATCAAATTCTCTAACGGTAAGGGAAATTTCTTCGCCGTCAAGTGTTGCCGTTCGTTCTTCCACATTCATAGAGAAGTTGCCTATCGTAATTTCCTTTTCTGTTTCAATTTTAGCACGGCGAAGTATCGCCTTAATCGTCATAAGCAAAATATCAATATCAAAAGGCTTCGTTACGTATTCGTCAATGCCGATATTGTAACCAAGCATTTTAGAAGGCTTGTCGTCTTTTGCCGTCATAAAGATAATCGGCGTGGTTTTATCGGTAGAACGAACGCTTTCTGCAAGTTCAAAGCCGTTCATTCTAGGCATCATAATATCGGTTAGAAGAAGGTCGCATTTTTCTTCATCCATTTTCTCTAACGCTTCTAATCCGTCAAAACACGAAACAACGTCATAACCCACGTTACGAAGGCTTGACGAAACAAAACGATTTAAGTCCATATCATCTTCAACAACGAATATTTTTATCATAAGAACTCTCCTTATGCCTATATTGTACCACCTATATTATAACAAATTGTTTGTAAAATGTTAAGGAATTGTAAAAGTTGAAGCGAAAATAGATTTATAAAAGAAAAAGAACTCGGATTTAATCCAAGTACTTTTTCCTTTTGACCGCTTGAAAACTGCAATACTATAAAATTTTAATAATTCTAAAAATCCCTATGTCTATTGCAGTTTAGTGCGGGGTTATTACTTATTACCTATTCACTTTTCACTAAACGAAAACGCTTTAATAATAAGTAATAGTAAAAAAG
>JAZRLL010000110.1:0-1738 GCA_045646745.1 Christensenellaceae bacterium | reverse complement strand
TGATTAAATCATTTTGTAATTATCTAATCCCAAAAAGTAGACGTTTATTGAGGTGCGTTTTTTACGGCGCGCCTTTTTTATGTTTATTTTCTGGTAATAACCCAATGGTAGGCGCTACGGTTGCCGTTGCAGTTGCAGTTGAAAAAGCAATGAATAAATAATTGAAAAACAAAATTAAAAATGCGAATCAAACGATTCGCATTTTTTATTTCAATAATCTTCTACACCTATTAAATAATAGGATTTTCCATTTTCCCTTTTAATCGTGCCATTTTTGTCTTGGTTTGTTTAATTATTTTTAATAACTGGTTTAAATCGTTAGTTTCTAAACTTTCAAATAGTGGGCTATACGTGATTTACTTCCTTATCTAGTTTAATATTAGCATTTTATTATTATATATATGACAAATGCTTGTCGCAAAAAAATAAACTATAATTTTTATTGAGTCTAAAAACGTTTATTAAAAACTATTTTTATATAGAAACGCTTGTTTTTAAGGTGGTAAAATGCTATAATATCCGCAATAGAAAGGAAATAAAATTATGCAAAATTACAAACGATTAAAATTTGCGTGCTACACTGCAAATATAACGATGTCTATTATAGGAACTATCTCACCATTACTATTTTTAACTTTTAGAAATATGTATGGGATTTCTTATTCATTACTTGGCTTATTAGTTCTTATCAATTTTTCCACGCAACTTTTAGTTGATTTAATTTTTTCTTTTTTTTCTCATAAGTTTAATATATCTTTTATAGTTAAATCTATGCCCGTTATTGCGGTTATAGGGCTTGTAGTTTACGCTCTTTCCCCTATTTTATTCCAAAACGCCGTATACGTGGGATTAGTGCTAGGAACAATTATTTTTTCCGCGTCAAGCGGTTTAGCGGAAGTTCTTATAAGTCCCGTTATTGCTTCAATCCCGTCAGATAACCCTGAACGTGAAATGAGCAAACTTCACTCTATTTATGCGTGGGGAGTGGTAGGATTCGTAATAACGGCAAGTCTATTTTTACTTGTGTTTGGCAATCATAATTGGCAATTACTCGCAATAATATTTACGATAATTCCTTTAACTTCGGCAATTTTATACCTAGGCTCTGATATTCCGCAAATGCAAACGCCTAAAAAAACTTCTGGGGCGTTAAAATTCTTGAAAGACAAAGGCGTATGGTTATGTGTTTTTGGAATTTTCCTTGGCGGTGCGGCGGAATGCACTATGGCACAATGGTCGTCTGGATATTTAGAACAAGCGTTCAACATACCTAAAATTTGGGGAGACGTTTTTGGAGTTGCTTTATTTGCAGCCGCACTTGGTACGGGAAGAAGTTTATATGCTAAAATAGGCAAAAACGCACCGAAAATATTGTTTTTAGGCGCAATAGGTAGTGCTATATGCTATTTAGTGTCCGCCTTTTCACCTTTTGCTATCGTTGGTTTAATCGGATGTGCTTGTACGGGATTTTGCGTTTCTATGCTATGGCCGGGAAGTTTAATAGTAGCGTCCGACAAGTACCCAAACGGCGGAGTTTTGATTTTTGCCTTAATGGCGGCGGGTGGAGATGCAGGAGCATCGGTAGGACCGCAATTAGTTGGAATAATAACCGACGTTTTAATGGTTCAACCTTCAATAATTTCACTTTCATTAACTTTTGGAATTACCGCCGAGCAGTTGGCTATGAAAATGGGTATGTTAGTAGGTGCTATATTCCCAATTATAGCAATTTTAGTGT
>JAZRLL010000109.1:0-16773 GCA_045646745.1 Christensenellaceae bacterium | reverse complement strand
CCTGATTTTTTTATTAGTAAAACCCCCAATTTTTTTGGGGGTTTATCTCTTAATATAATTTTGTAAATTTATAATCTGGTTCTATTCCTAAATTTTTGAGTGCTTGATTTTTTCTTTCTTCAATTTCTTTATCAAGTTTGTCAAAGTAATTGTTTCCGTTTACGTCAATATCAACGATAAATGGTCCTAACTTGTCAACTTTAAAGAACCAAGCCGCTTCAATTCTGCCGAGTTCGTCGTATAAATGCACGTCTTGAACTTCAATACTATCTACCCAAAGGTTAGGGCTAACTGAACGTGGAGAAACGTGAACGCATTTTTTCTCTTTCATCATTTTAGCCGTTTCCTCGCCCATCGTGGTTTTACCAATTATCATTTTTAAACCCCAATTTTCAACGCTCTTTGCACCCCATTTTTCAAATCTAATACTTGAAGTTGGCATAAAAGACATGAGTTTCCATTTTCCGTTTTCCTTAATTACGATAGGTCCGTTATGAATTAAAACGTTTCTATCTTTGGTAGAAAATGGAAGGGTATTTCCTTCGTCAAATATGTATTTTTGAAGCCTTGAACGACAAGTAAAAACTTCACCGCTTATATACACGGTATCACCTAATTTTAATTTTTCAATATCACTGTCAACGAGTGGTGCTTGTAAATAATACTCTGCCATAATTTTTATCTCCCTTCAAACCAATTAGGACTTTTCATAACGGTAACCGTTCCGTCTGCGTCTATTCTTGACGATGCCCTTCTTGCTATCATACAATTCGTACTAGTAGCGCACGCAATACCCGCTATATGAGTGTATGCATACTCAACGTTAACGCCTAAAACGGAAGTCTTTCCGCCAGCGCCTAAAATACCAATTCCTAAACTATTTAAGGCTTCTGTTAAGTCTTCTTCTATTTTAGCAAACATAGGGTCTGGGTGTTTTGAACCAACCGTTCTTAAACAAGCCGCTTCTTTTGCTAAATTTGCAGCAACGTTTGCCGTTCCACCAATACCTATACCTAAAACTGACGGCGGACAAACTGCTCCCGCACGAGTTGACGCTACGAAACTATCTAAAACGAATTTTTCTATTCCTTTAATTCCATCTGCAAACGCAACTATTCTATGCCTTGTTCCACCAAAACACTCTGAACCGCCACCTTTTGCAACGTAATTTACTTCAATTGAGTCGCCGTCAACGAATTTATAGGTAAAGTCTGGAATATTCATACCTATATTATTACCTGGGTCGTAGCCTGTTAAAGGGTGTTTCATCGTTGCTCTTAAATAGCCCTTTTCAGTCGCTCTTGCAACGGCACGACGAGTTGCTTCTTCAAGCGCCATAAAACCGCCTTCTAACTCACACTTGTTGCCTACTTTGAAATAAAAAATAGGCCAACCCGTATCAACGCATAAAGGATTTTCTCTTTTTGCGGATAATTCCATACTTTGATAAGTTCTAATTAATCCGTTTTTAGCGTCTTGATTAGTTTCTATTGAAATTGCCTTTTCAAACGCATCTTTAACGTCTTCTGAAATTACCGTTGCTCCCTTTTTTATCGTTTGAAATATAACTTCTTCGTATAATTCTGTTTTTATCATTTTCTTCTCCAAATTTTTAAATATTAACGTTTTCCATATTATCTAAAACGAATTGAACGCAAACGCTACTTCCAATACTCAAAGCGTCTTCGTCAATATTAAAGTCGTTGTTGTGTGGGAAAGTGGTTATACCCTTTTCAACGTTTTTAGTTCCTAACCTAAAAAATACTCCCCTTACCTTTCTTAAATAATGAGAAAAGTCTTCACTACTTAATTTTTGTGGCATATTTACTATTTTTTCTTTTCCTACGACTTTTTCAGCAGATTTAAGCAAGCAGTCTGAAATGTTTTCATCATTATGAAGAACAAGGCATTGTAAATCGCTATCAACTTCAACCTTAATTCCTATCTCGCTTGCGTTATTTTTTGCAATTTGAATAATTCTTTTCTCAATATAATTATCAAGTTCCATGTTATAAGTTCTTAAAGAAATTAGCATTTCTGCGTAATCTGCAATAACGTTTTGAGTCGTTCCTCCTGCTAATTTGCCTACTGAACAAACGTATTTTTCAAAAGGATTTATTTCCCTTGTTAACATAAATTGAATATCGTTATACGTTTTAACGGCGGTTGCCAATGCGTCTTTACCCGTATGTGGCAAAGTTGCGTGAGCAGTTGCTCCGAAGAACTCTAACTTAATAGTTCTTGAAGACGCCATTGAATTTCCCTTGCAAACGCCTATTTCTCCAACGTTTAATAAATTTTCAATATGTTGACCAATTATTATGTCTACGTCGTCTAAAACGCCGTTATTAACCATAACGTTGGCTCCGCTTACTCCTTCTTCGCTTGGTTGGAATATAAGTTTAACTCTGCATTTCAACTTGTCTTCAACACTTTTTAACGCCTTTGCAGTCCCAAGTAGCATAGCGGTATGAGCGTCGTGTCCGCAAGCGTGCATTTGCCCTTCAATTTTTGATTTAAAAGGAACGTCGGTTTTTTCATTTATTAACAAAGCGTCCATATCCGCTCTTATACCGATAGTAAATTGAGTGTTTTTAGGATTTATCGTAGCAACTACGCTACCCTTACTATACTTTTCCGTATACTCAATACCCATTTTGTCAAGTTCGCTTTTAACGAGTTCAACCGTTCTTGGCAATTCAAAACCGATTTCGGGATATTCGTGAATTTTTCTTCTAATGGAAATTATATAATCTTTATCAATTTTATACACTTTGTACTCCTTAATTAGATTAATATATTTGCAAGTGGCATGTGTTGTTGACAGCCGTATATATCGTTATCTTCTAAACTTCCACTTATATTTTTTCTTGGAAAGGTTATTTTAAGCGAATTTACAACCCCGTAAGAAATTATGCTTATATCTTCAATATTAACGTCGTAAACTTCCTTAATTATTTCTTTCGTTAATTTTTCTTTAACGTAATTAAAGGAACTTTCGTCTGGGAAAATCAAGTCAAAAGTAATAAAAAGTGGACCTGCGTTTTTGCTTCTTAAAATTTTAGTATAATCAATTAATCTTTTCATATTACACCTTCACTATTTTAGTTCTTGCCGTTTCTTGTAAATTATCAACTTCAACTAAATGAAATATTGAAAATTCGTAAACTTCGCCAACGTGAATATCAGACGGAGAGAACGGAAAGGCTAAATTTCCAGCCGAAGACTTTCTTCCCTTATAATCGCAGTGCAACATTCTACTTCTACAAAGCGAACAAATCGTGTCGGCAATTTCTTGGGTTTTTCCAACCACGTCAATTACCACGCTCATTGAAGATTCTTCACCGCCACCCAATTTAAAGTTTAAGGTATAACTATTTTTATCAATAGTGTTTTTAGTATTTTCGTCAACGAAATTTTTAACCGTTTCAATAATTCCGTTTACGTTTTTAATAGTTTCGGTATCGTAAATATTTGCTATACAAATAGTTCTGTATCCCGATAATTTAACCCCTTCAATTTTTAAAGTTGGAGTTTTTGCTTCGCAGAAAACCGAATTAGAAACTCTAACCGTTCTATCGTCTACTTGCTCAAATTTTGAATTGGTTAAATCTGCGTATCCGTCCGGTTCAAAAATTAAATAAGGATTAGATTGCTCGTACAAAGTGTGAGCGGCAACTCTATCCACCGTACAACGCCTTATAGGGTTTGCTGGGCGAAGTTCAAAATAATCGTCGTACATATACGCTTGCATAACGTCAGCCGCAGCAACGGGCTCACTGCACATAGCACCGCATTCCATAATTTTTGCCATATGGAAAGCCAAGCCCATTTTATACCCTTCGTAAACGCAAGGCGCTGCGTAAATTGCAGTATCACAAGTACGACCGCACAGTATAACGTCTACTTTCTTTTTTAACATTTCAATAATAGGAGCAATTCCTATTTGACTAACTATTCTAGTGCTTTCTTTTATTGCACTTTCCGTTATTGGCAAATAATTGCTCATATTTATAACTTTTTTATCTTTAAATTTCTTTAAAACGTAGTCGTTTTCAACGTCGCTATAAACCACGCCCATAGTGAAGTGTAAATCTTTTTCTTTTGCGATTTCTAAAATGATTTCTTCTACTATTTTAACGTGAACTTCACTACCCGCCCCACCGGCAGTTCCTATTATAAAAGGAGTTTTATGCTCTAACGCTTTATTTAAAGCCAAAGATAAATCTCTTTTTACGGCGTTTCTATCCGTAAAAGATTTTCCGCTACCTAAATAATAAGGTCCTGGGTCGGTTGAACCTGCGTCAACGCCTAAATAATCAACCTTTTCGCTAAAAGCGACGTTTAACGCTTCTTCACTATAACCATATCCTAATAATCCGTTTAATGCTACTATTTTCATATTGCCACCTTTTTATTTATTATACCATAATAAGTTAAATAAAATATTGCAAATCGTATTTTTTTTATTGCATTTATTCTTTTTTTATGCTAAAATTTCAGTATAAAAGGAATAAAATATGAATATAAAAAAATTTTTTCTATCTTATTATAAAAACGCCACTATAAATTTTTATATAAACAAGGTTCAAAACCCCGTTGACGCACTTGAAATTCACACTCACGATTATTATCAGTTTTATTACGTGTTAAAGGGAACTTTATATCATCATTTAGAAAATAAGGTTGCCCAACTTGTTTACGGAGACGTTTTTATTTTACCGCCTAATACTCCGCACTATATATCTACTGAAAACGAAGAGTCCGAGTTTTACTTTTTCTCGTTTATGCCAGATTTTTTTTCAAACGTTCAAAATCAGCAATTTTTATTTAATGACGTGTTAAAAACTTTTAGTAGTTTGCCAAAAGAAAATATTCCGCTAAAATTAATTCTTGATGCAAACGATAGATTATTTTTTGAAGTTTTGCTTGATAGAATTTTGTTTGAGTTCAATCAAAAAAATATGGGAGCGGAAGAGATAATTCACGAAAGCGTTGCAACTTTATTAACCTTAATTTCAAGAAATTATTTTGACGAGCATATTAAAGAACTTTCAATAAGCCACCAATCTAACGAGCAGTCCGTTTTTTATTGTATAAATTACATTACTAATCATTGTGAACAAGACATTTCTCTTGAAGAAATTTCTAAACTTGCAACTATGTCAAAATCGCATTTCTGCAAACTTTTTAAGAGCATAACGAATATGACTTTTAAAGATTTTTTGAATTCTAAACGCATTGAAAAATCTACCGTTTTACTTTCTACTAGCAACGTTAAAATTTTAACCGTTAGTCAAGCGTGTGGGTTTAAAGATTTTAGTTCTTTTTCAAGAAATTTTAAAAAATTAATAGGAATTTCACCAATAAAATATAGAAAAATGCATCGCCAATAATTTAAAAATTATTAAAAAATCGCCTACTATTAAGTAGGCGATTTAGTTTTTTAAAATTTAACTTTTTCTTCTATATATTTAGCAACTTCGTCGATTGAAATCCTAATTTGTTCCATAGTATCTCTATCACGTATCGTCACGCAATTATCCGTTTCGCTATCAAAGTCGTAGGTAATACAGAAAGGCGTACCAATCTCATCTTGACGACGGTATCTTTTACCGATTGAACCTGCTTCGTCGTAATCAACGGAGAAGCGTTTGGATAAATCTTCGTAAATTGCCGTTGCCTTTTCACCAAGTTTTTTAGAAAGCGGTAATACTGCGCACTTAAACGGAGCAAGTGCTGGATGTAAGTGCATAACCGTCCTAACGTCGTTTTCGCCAACTGTTTCTTCGTCGTAAGCGTTGCAAAGTACCGCAAGAACGCACCTTTCAACACCGAGAGATGGTTCTACTACGTAAGGAATATATTTTTCACCCGTTTCGCTATCAAAGTAAGAAAGGTCTTTCTTAGAAACGTTTTGATGTTGCGTTAAGTCGTAATCCGTTCTATCCGCTACGCCCCAAAGTTCACCCCAACCAAACGGAAATAAGAATTCAAAGTCGGTAGTTGCTTTTGAGTAAAAACAAAGTTCTTCTGGCGAGTGGTCTCTAAGCCTAATTCTTTCAGCCTTCAAACCGATATCTAATAACCAATTATGGCAGAAAGTTCTCCAATAATTAAACCATTCAAGGTCAGTGCCTGGTTTACAGAAAAATTCAAGTTCCATTTGTTCAAACTCTCTAACACGGAAAATAAAGTTTCCAGGAGTTATTTCGTTTCTAAACGATTTACCTATTTGCGCTATACCAAAAGGAACTTTTTTCCTTTGTGTTCTTTGAACGTTAACGAAGTTTGTAAAAATTCCTTGCGCCGTTTCTGGACGAAGATACACCGTATTTTTACTATCTTCCGTGACTCCTTGGAAGGTTTTAAACATTAAGTTAAATTGCCTAATATCCGTAAAATTGTGCTTTCCACAGGTAGGACAAGTTATATTATGCTCTTCAACGAAAGACTTCATTTCTTGATGAGTAAAAGCGTCAATCCCCTTTTCTAATTGGTAATTATTCTCTTTAACCCAATCTTCAATAAGTTTGTCGGCACGGAATCTTTCGTGACATTCTTTGCAATCCATAAGGGGGTCTGAAAAACCTGCTAAATGGCCAGACGCTACCCAAGTTTGCGGATTCATTAAAATAGCCGCATCAAGCCCAACGTTATATTTGTTTTCTTGAACGAATTTTTTCCACCATGCTCTTTTTACGTTGTTTTTAAGTTCTACGCCGAGTGGACCATAGTCCCAAGTATTAGCAAGACCGCCGTATATTTCAGAGCCTGGGAAAATAAATCCCCTAGTTTTACATAAAGCAACGACTTTTTCCATCGAAACCACTCTTTTTTCTTCCATTTAGACACCTCTTTTGCCTTTTATTTGCTTATTATTTTAATAAAATTTTAATCTGTTGTCAAGCAAATATAATCGCACTTTATTATTATAGTAAAATTTTGCTATAATATGGTAAAATCTTGCATTTTGCCACGGGATAAAATGTTTTTCCATTGACAACCATTTTTTTCAATGTTATAATATTTAAAAATATTATATTTATTTATAGGAGACTTGTATTATGTTCGGTTTTAAATTAACTGATTACGACAAAAAGGTTTACGAAGAAGAAATAAACGGCTTTTTGCCAAGCAAAATTATTGACTCTCACACACACGTGTATCCAAGTTTTACAAAAAAAGTAAAAAACCCAAAAAACGTTTATTGGCCATCAAGAGTTGCTTCTGATTGGACTATTGAAGACGCTAATCAAACTTATTTAGACTTGTTCCCTAACCAAAAAGTCGTTCCTGTAATTTTCGGTATGCCAGGCCATAATTTAGAAATTGCTAACGATTACATCGTTAACGCAGGCAGGTATTACGACTATCCAACTTGTTTTTTAACCGACTATTATATGACGGGCGAATACATTGAAGAACAAGTTAAAAAAGGTGGATTTTTAGGCTTAAAACCTTATTGCAATAGCGCAAGACAAGGCGTTGATAAAAACGACGCTGGTATTTTTGATTTCTTGCCACACGAGCATTTAAAAGTTGCGGATAAACTCGGCTTAACTTGTATTTTACACATTTCAAAAGACGATAGATTAAAAAACAAACAAAATATCCACGATTTAATGGAAATTGAGCAAAAATATCCAAACGTTAAACTTATAGTTGCTCATATCGGTAGAGCCTATGCTCCTGAAGATATTGGCGATGCTTTTGATACTTTAAAACACACTAAAAATATGCTTTTTGACTTCTGTGCTAACACTTTACCAGAAGCAACCGAAAAATGTATTGAAGCAGTTGGTACTGAAAGACTTTTATTCGGTACGGATATGCCTATTGCTAAAATGAGAATGTATCGTATTGTTGAAAACGGATATTATATCAACGTAGTTCCAAAGGGATTATACGGCGACGTTACGGGTGCCGCTCATATGAGAGAAGTGGAAGACGGCTCTAAAATAACTAACTTCACTTACGAAATTATTCGTGGCTTTAAGAAAACTGCTGAAAAACTTTCTTTATCAAGACAAGATATAGAAAACGTTTTCTTTAACAACGCTGCAAAATTATATAACGTAAAAAAGGATTAAAATGAAATATTTTCTTGGAATAGATTTAGGTACTACGGGTACTAAATCAATGCTATTTAATGAAAACGGGGACGTTTTAGGTAGGGGTTATAAATCGTACGAATTAATTTCTACCCAAGCAAGCTATTACGAACAAAACCCAGAAGATTGGTATTCTGCGGTATGCGAAAGCGTGAAAGAAGCGTTAAATGGAAAAGATTACCCTATTGAAGCCCTTTCTTTTTCTGCACAAGGCGGAAGTTTCTTTTTAGCAGACCTTGATAAAAACAAGAACGTTGTTCCTTTAACTAATGCGTTAACTTGGATGGACGTTCGTGCTAGCAAGCAAAGAGAAGAACTTATTCAAATTTTGGGCGAAGATTTTAGTAAAAGTTCAGGAATTTCTATCGGACCAGGTCTTCAAGCCTGCAAAATTAAATGGTTTAAAGATAACGAGCCGGAACTTTTAAAAAAGACTAAAATTATTTTAACCACTTCCGATTATATATATTATAAACTCACTAATAAATTCGTTATTGACTACACTAGCGTAGCAATTACGGGTTTATTTGATATTAAAAATTTCCGTTATAATAAAAAGGTTTTAGACGCAATTTCTATTGACGAAAGCGTACTTCCAAAGCCCGTTCTTGCAGGTGAATTTATCGGCTATGCAACTAAATCCGCATTAAAAGATTTAGGATTAGACGAAAATAGTCAAGTTAAAATTATTTGCGGGGCGCACGACCAATACGCCGCTAATATCGGCTCTAACTATTTTAATGAAAACGACCTTTTAATTTCTACGGGAACTACTTGGGTTGTGTTTGGAAATTCTAAAACTCACCCAGAGTGCAAAAACTTTTTAATTGCTCCACACCCAATAAACGGCTACGGCGTTATTTGCTCTGCTGTTAGTTCGGGTAGCGTTATAGAGTGGGAAAAGAAAACCTATTCAACCGATTACGCTGAAATTAATAGCGAAGTTGAGAAAAAACAAATTGAAGAAGACTTATTCGTTTATCCGTTTATTTCTGGCGGTGGCGGTTATAGAAATCTTGGAAAACTCAACTATTCTTGCCACAATCTTTCGTTTAGACACGATAAGTTTGATATAATTAAGGCGACTATGGAAGGCGTTTGCTTTGAAATTAAAGAAATTATTAAAAAGTTTAAAGCGCTTAACATTGATTACAAAAAAATAGTAGTTGCCGGCGGAGCAACTAAAAGCCCTATTTGGATGCAGACGTTATCTTCCGTATTAGGCGAAGATATTTACGTTTCTAACTTTGCAGATAGGTGTTGCTTTGGTGCTTTCGCTATTGCTAAAAAGGGATGCAATAACTCTTACGACAATTTTGAGTTTGACGGAAAGATTATTAAACCAAATTTAGAAGATAATAAAAAATATCAAGTTAAATTTGATAAATACACGAATTATTTGGAAAAAATTAGTAAATAAGGGGTTATTATGAAAGTTATAACTAACACTAACGTAATTTTAGAAGACGGTATTATTTTTGACGGCGTAGTTGCTTTTGAAAACGAAACCATTACCTTCGTTGGTAAAAAAAGTGATTTTACTATGCCTGAAAATGCCGAAATTATAGATGCAGAAGGTTTATATACCGCTCCTGGATTTATTGATATACACAATCACGGCTCTCAATCTAATTTCTTTATAGACAACCCTGACGAGTGCGTTAACCACTTTATAAAACACGGTCAAACCACCGTTTTACCAACCTTTTATCAAACGTATACAGCCGAAGAAATGATTGAAGGCTGTAAAATGCTAAAAGAATTTTCTAAAAAAGGCAACGGTAGAATTATAGGGGGTTTATATATGGAAGGCCCTTATATGAATTCGGCGGGAAGCAATCAAGACCTTTTTAAATGGGCGGGCGACATTGATAAAAATAAATATATGCCACTTGTAGACGAACTCAAAGACTTTGCAAAAGTTTGGTCAATAGACCCAAACAGAAAAAATATTGAAGAGTTCATGAAATACGTAAAATCCGTTGATAATAACGCAATTTTCGCTTTGGGGCATTCTCACGCAACAAGTGAACAATGCTACGACGTTGCTCATTTAGGCGTTAAAGTTCAAACACATATGGGCGACTCTGGAAAAGGCCCTAAAATCAACCAAGCGCAAAATGCGGGTGGCGTTGACGAATATACTCTTTCTAACCCTGATATGTTCGCTGAAATCATTTGTGATGAAACGGGCGTTCACTTATCGCCTTACACTATCAAATGTTATATTAGAGCAAAAGGCGTTGAAAAAATTATTCTTATTACGGATAGTTATCCAAAAACGGGTGATTACGTAAATAACGAATCTGCTGGGATTAAGTGGGGACCAGACCTTAACTACGACCCTAACGGAATGCTCGCAGGTAGCCACTTAACGCTTGATAACGCAATTAGAAACGTTATGGTGCATACGGGATACGGACTTTGCCACGCAGTTAGATTTGCAACTTTAAACCCTGCTAAACTTTTAGGCCTTGACGATAAAATTGGTAGTTTAAGAGTTGGTAAAATTGCAAATATCGTTTTAATAAACGAGTCTGTACGTGTTAAAAAGGTGTTTTTACAAGGTGAATTAGTTGTTAAAAACTAATTTTATAAAAATTATTTATCAATATATAAATTTAAAAAAATTAAGGAGATTATAATTATGGGACTTTATGATGAATTTAAATTTAAACCAGCAAGTTTCTTGCCACACGCCAATCTTCCACTTGAAGAACTTGAAAGAGTTAGAAACATTAAAAGAGAAGATATGGAATACACTAATGAAAACGGATTTAGCGTTAAAGTCGTTATAGACCCCGTTGCTCATATGACGCTTGACTTGTTCTATCGTATTTTAAGAAGTGATAAGGAAAACACACACTTAACGATAATATGTCCTAACCAATGGCCAGGAACGTATTCAGCCGTTGCAAATATGCTTAACAAGTTTAACGTATCTGCAAGAAACGTTGATGCTTTTGCTATGGACGAGTGGGCTGATGAAGAAGGCAACGTTGCTCCACTTACGTACGGCGCAGGTCTTGGATATTCGTTTATGAACCACTTCTATAAAAATATTAGAGAAGATTTAAGGCCAGACGTTTCACATTGGCACACCTTTAATAACGATAACGCAAAAGACGGCGTATATTCAAAAATGATTGAAGATTTAGGCGGTGCAGATTGTATTTATTCTGCAACGGGTTGGCCGGGACATACCGCATTTATTGACCCAAATAGCGATAGATTTAAAGCGGACACCTTAGAAGAATTTCTTAAAATCAAATCTGGTTTAGTAACCGAAGACCCACTTACTATTTGTGAAAACTCGTTATTCTCACCTATGGGTGCATCAGGCGACGTTTGGGCAGTTCCACCAAGAGCGGCTACTATCGGACCTTACGACGTAGTTAATGCAAAAGAAAGATGTGAGTGCCACTCTTTCGTTAATGCAGACGGGTCAACTTGGCAAAGAGCTGTTTCAAGACTTGAATTATACGGACCAATTACTCCACAATGCCCCGCTTCAATATTTAGACTTGGAAAAGGCGTTTGCTACGTTTCAGAAGCAATAGCAAAACCATTTAAGAGTTGGCATAACGGAATTAAAAACGAAGAACTTTAATTAATAATTTGTATTAAATAAATGGTCAAAGAATTTTATCTTTGACCATTTTTGTTTGCGTAAATTATAAAAAGTACTTTTTATCGCATAAAAAAAGCATTTATGATTTTTCATAAATGCTTTTTAATATTATATTATTCTTTTATACCACCTAACGAGATATTACCCATAAGCCTATTTTTAAGGAATATGAACAATACTAAAATAGGAATAGCAAGTACCATCAAGGCTGCAAACTTATTAGGAACTTGAACGAGTGGTGACGAAGTTACGTAGTGAATATTTTTTAATATTACGAACGCTAACGTAGGTTTTAACGGCATGAACATAAGTGCAGTTCCGTAGTCGTTCCACTTAGTAACGAAACTAAGAAGGAAAATTGTAACAATCATAGTCATAGCCATTGGCATACAAATTGAGTACATTATTCTTAGTTGAGACGCACCATCAATTTCCGCCGCTTCGTTATACGTATTAGACAAGTTTTCAAAGAACGCATAGAAGATTAAGTAGTGCATTGTAGCGAACGTTGCGTTGTGAATATATCTACCGTAAATTTCGTTATACAAGTGTAGCGACCTTAAAATTTTAATAGCCGCGGCGTTTGCACCGAAGATAGGCGTGGTTATTGCAAATATCGCAAAGAAGGTTATAATTCCCGACAACTTATATCTATATTTAGCACATAAGTAAGCAGTTGACGCACACCAGAATACGTAAACGATAGTAGTACCAACCGTATAAGATATAGTGTTGTAAATAACTTCCCAAATAGTAGGATAAATAGTTTTAGACAATACTTTACCAAAGATAGTATCATATGCAGGTGAAGAATAAGGAAGACCCCTTTGAGTTAACGCTTCGCCCGTTTTAAACAAACTCAAAATAATCGTGTAGTTTGAGAAGATACTTTTACCTTTCCATAACGATATGTCAGGAAGAGTAAAATAGTTTCCGTCTAACGCATCGGTATAGAATTGACCGTGAGTCTTTAAAGACGTCATAAACGCCCAAGCCAATGGGAAAAACAACGTGAACGCATAAATAAGTAAGAGCGGACAAACGATAATAATAAGGGCGTTAAGATGAATTTTTTTCTTTTCTTTAATTTTTTTCTTAAACATAATAATTCTTTACCCCCTATATTATTCAACGCTTGGTCCGAATTTTTTACACAAATATTTAACACTGTAAATAATTGGCAACGTAATACCCGTAATAATCAAACCGAAAGCAGACAATTCACTGAAAGTTAAGCGACCTCTTCTTACAGCGGCTTCGTTAAGCCATACGTCTGACTCTAACGTTTGAATATATAAGTAATAACCTATTGTTCTAACCGACTCAGGAGCATTCATACCAAAGAAGTTATACAAACTTAATTCTTGTGTAAAGAGTGTTGATAAACCAGTGATTAAGAACGTTGTGAACGTATTGAAAATCATTGGGAAAGTAATATGTATAAATTCTTGGAAGAAGTTCGCTCCATCAAGTGATGCAGATTCAACGATAGATTCGTTAATAGAACTCATTGCACCCGAATAAAGCAAGATGTTTGCACCGAAACCAATCCAAACAACGAAGAATACGAGTGAACCCAAAGCGGTATCTGGATTTTCCATTAAACCTAATTTAGAACCAGAAACAGCAGAATAAATAGTATCGGCAAAGTAAGAAAAAATCGTAGTCCAAACAATGCTTGAAATAATACCTGGTAAGAATAAAACTACTCTAAAAAATTCTGCAAAATGATATTTTTTATAAATATAATAAGAGAACGTTAAAGAAAGAATCATACCACCGCCCGTATGGAAAGCAAAGGCAACAAAAGAGTTTGTAAACCAGTGAATATTATCACCGTTAAATATAATTCCTAAAATTTTTGGGAAATTATCCAAAGAAAACTCTGCCACAAATTTACCGGTACTAGTACGAGTATACTTTTGGAAACCCAAAGTAAAGGCTTCAAAGTTTAAATAAAGATAGAATATGCAAAATTGAATAACCGGCAAAGCAATCATTAAAGAGTAAAAAATAAATCGTTTTTTACTTCTTGAAATTGTCTTTTTAATCGGTTTTTCTAAAACGATATCTACATTTGACATAATTTTATTTTCTCCCCTAAAAAATCACTTATTCTACACAGCCAAAAAGAAGCCGTGTAGAATAAAAGTTCTTTTTTATTTTATTTCGTAGTGTAAGTAAACGTGTATGGGTGGTCAGCCGCATTTTCAGTAATATTAACACGTTTCTTGTAATCTTCTTTAGTTAACATTTTATCTGCTTTTTGGAAGAATTTAACAGCATTAACTGAACCAGAGTTAATGTGAACTTGGTGTAAGAAACCATTCTCTCTCCAACCAAATAATTCATCTTGATAACCAACTAAAATATAATCGTCTAACGCATTGAATACAGGTGAAGTAGACGCGTAGTAAACAACTGCAGATTTTTCTGTAAGTTTAGTAAGTCTTTGGAAATAATCTGGTAATTGAGAAACGGTATCTTCTTCTAACGTGTAGTATACAGAATTTTTACAACCTGACCTTGCATGACTAACGTTAAGCATTTCATTAGAATATTTTTCTTGAAGATATACTTTTGCAGCAGCGTATTTTTCTGGGTTTTCTTCTTTATCACAAGTTACTGAAATATAAGTTGCACTACTGAAATGGTCAACGAGAGTATTTACTCTATCTTCGTTATATTTTTCAAGATAATCAGCACTTGCTTGGCTATCGTCTAACGCAACAGGAAGAGCCATAAATTGATATTGTCTAGTAATACGTTGGTCTGGGAATTGTTCTTGGAATTCTTGGTGATAACCAGCAACGTCTGCTTCCGTATACCAGAAAGAAGATTCAATAAGCATAGCAACTTGTTTATCTTTTGCGCTTCTTGAAGTATAACCACTGAAAATCAAGTCGTACATAACTGTTCTTTGGTCAGCGTTTGTGTTAGTAGCGTTTCCGAAGAAATAATCGTTTCTGTAAAGAATTTCAGCAAGAGCCATCGCGTAGTATTTAGCAGCAGACCAAGTTACGTAGTAACCGTTGTTTTCGTTAAGTTTAATCGTCCTAGTAATAGGTTTTTTAATTTCTTTTAAACTTGCGTCAACACCTTCTGCGTCAAGACCTGGGAATAAAGGTTCGTTTTCAAAGCCGATAACGATTTCAAAATCCCCGCCGTCAAAAGCGTATTGAGTTTCGGCTTGTTGTGGACCTAATAATGCAGTGTAAATACCTTCCATAATGAAGTTTTTATAGTCAGAATGTTTACCAGAAACGTTTAAAGCCTTAACGCCTTGAACGTCTACGCAGTATTCACATAAAGCGACAAATTCTTCAATAGTTGCAGGTAAGCCGTCGTCTTCATCCCCACTAATACCGTTAGGACCAGCAGATTTAACAACGTCGCTATTAAAATTATCTTTACCATTAAAATCAATGAAGTAGAAAGATTTACCAATAAGTGTAGATTCGTGTTCAATAGCGCCTTCGTCTTCTGGGTCTGCTAAATATAAACCGTATCTTTTGAAAGTTTGAACGTCAAACGTGATACCTGGATAAAATTCCGTTGCTGGAACTGAATAATAACCTTGAGATACGCCGTTAACCCATAATTGAGATTTAGCAGCAATGAGCGGACTGTTCATTTCAATTTTATCTTTGATAGAAAGCATTTTAATTTCGCCGTTAACTTCAACAGGGTCGTATTTTTCACTAATAATTTCGTCTAAGTTAATAACAAGTTCGGTACCAACGTAAGAATCAATATTGTTTGGAATATTGTTTACGTTATAAATATCGTAACCGTCGTTTTTCTTAGCAGAAACTTGAACTGATTCTGATAACAATTCAATGTGAAGACCTTTTTTACCTTCGGCAAAAGAGTGTTCTTTATACTTTTCTTCAAGATAGTTCTTAAAGGCTTCCGTACCATCCGTACCAAAACCAGAGGCTACGTATGGAATGTTAAGAACCGTTGTGTTTGCATATGGGTCATCTTCCCCACAACCCACTAAACCAAATGCCATTACACAACATGCTAATAAAGCAATAAGTTTTTTCATAATTTTCTCCTTAAACATATTAATTTTGTTTCAAAAATAATTTTTTAGGCACTTTTCAGTAATCATAATTTATTTTACATTAATAAAAGCATTTTGTCAATCAATTTATATGATATTTTGCCTAATTTTTTTAATTTTTAATTATTTTATCTTGAATTTTTAAAAATGCAAAATTTTATGTTTTAAAAGGAATTTTTGATTTTGTTTAGCCTTACGTTAAGGGCTTAAACGGGCCTAAAAACGCCCTTTTCGCCCTACGGATAACGTAGCCCCGCGTAAACACGCTTTTAGCCCGTAAAAACCGTTATTTCGCCCCTTAAAACCCACGCTGTTTGCGTAAGCAACACAATTTACCGATTAAGAGCGACGTTTACGTAAAAAACCCGTTTGACGATAGACAACAACGTTTGCCGTTAGTCAATTAAAAAAGCACCTGCTTTCGCAAGTGCTTTTAAGTTTTTCAATAGATTTTATCTATTTACGTATTGGTTAAGACCTTGTTGCTCTTATTTGTTATTTAATGCAACTATTTGTCCCATATCAATTATAGTGCCGTTAACTTTAATTTTACCACGAACGTAGTCGTAACCATATGCTCTATCAGGATTATCGTAAATGTTATTACCTTCAACGATAATGTATCCTAATTCTGCATAAAGGTAATATTCACCGTCACCCAAGTCAAGTTCGTTAACTGCGCCATCGCCGTTCTTATCTTCGGTAACGAGTGTGAAGTTTTCACCCGTTAAGCCGTTTTTCAAGTGAACGGTTGCTTCACCACCGCCAGATAAGAAGGTTGATTGCCATTTACCTGTTACAGTTTTTCCATTAACCGTTATAACAGCGCTAATAGACCTAAATTCGCTAACCGTATTTACCCAAATTGAATCTTTATATTCTTTTCCGTTAAACTTAGCGGTAATAAAGATTTGATGAACACCAACGCTCGCTCCAACTTTAACTTGGTTGCCGTCTAT
>JAZRLL010000108.1:0-24557 GCA_045646745.1 Christensenellaceae bacterium | reverse complement strand
CGTATCCCCCATAAATACCGACGCCTTAAACGTATTAAATAATAAATAGGCTAAAATTCCGCCGATAAAACAAGAAGATAGTAAGTTAAGCGAGTAATATTCTTCTTTTAAAATGTAAAAGTCTTTGTTTTGCGACATTTCAACAAAAACTATTAATAAAGAAAAAAGTAAATATGAAAAACTAGTTCCACCGCATAAGCCGTCTAACCCGTCAATTAAATTAACGCTATTTACCGTTGCTATAAAGGCTATCACGTTTAAAATTATTGAAAAATAGCCTAAATGTAGCCTTTTTAAAGTGAACGGAATATAAACGAAATCTAAACCGCTCTCGTATACGTAAAACGCACCTAAAAGTGAAATAATTAATTGGAATAAGGTTTTTTGCATAGCCGTTAATCCGAGATTTCGCTTTAATTTTATTTTTAAAAAATCGTCTATAAACCCAACTATCATAAAGGCTAAAACTATTGCTAATACCATTACTGATAGCCTACTATTAAAGCCGTTTAATAAAATAAAGGAAAGAACGCTAGCCAATACTAAAAATATTCCACCCATAGTTGGCGTTCCGTTTTTATAATTATGCTCTTTAACGTCTTTTAATATCGTTTGCGAATAATTAAGTTTTTTAAATAGCGGAATAAACAATTTTCCTAATATATAACATATAATTGCCGATATAATTCCACCAAATAACGCTATTTTCAAATAATTTCACCAATAAAGTTTAGTTTTGCAATAATGTCTTTTACTACTTGTTTATCGCTATAACTAATCTTTTCCCCCATAATTTCTTGTTCGGTTTCAGCACCCTTTCCACACAAAACTAAAACGTCTCCCTTTTTAAGCATTTTAATTCCGTAGGCAGTTGCTAAATACCTTGATTCTATTTTCGTATATGGATTTTTAGTTCCTATAATTCCTTTTTCTACATCTAAAATTATATTATAACCTTCTTCATACCTTGGATTATCGCTAGTAATAATAGTAAAATCAGCATTGTTTCCTGCTATTTCTCCCATAATTTTTCTTTTTTCTTTATCCCTATTCCCACCGCAACCAAAAATTATTATTAATTTATTTTTAGTTATTTTTCTAAGCGTGGTTAAGGTTTTTAAAAGTCCGTCCGGAGTGTGAGCGTAATCAATAAAGATATCAGCCCCATTATAATTTTCTACAAACTCCATTCTTCCACTTACGCCTTCTAACGTGTTTAATCCCTTTAAAATATCGTTGTGATTTATATTTAATGCGTGAGCGAGCGTTGCACTTCCCAAACAATTTAAAACGTTGAATTCACCCGTGATTTTAAAGCATACGGCTAGTAAATTATCAAATAAATTCATTAAAAAATTAACGCCGTTTTGCTTATTTTTAACGTCAACCGCAAAAACGTCGCAAGGAGAATATATCCCGTAAGTTAACAGCCTTGAATTACAGTTTTTAATAATTTCTAAACCCACTTTATCGTCTGCATTAACTACGCAAATTTTTGCATGTTTTTTATTAAATATTGATTTTTTAACTTCTTTATACCTTTCAAAAGTTTTGAAATAATCTAAATGGTCGTGCGTGCAATTAGTAAAAATTAAACCTTCAAAATATATGGAGTCTACTCTTTTTTGCTCAATTGCGTGTGCAGAAACTTCCATTACGCAATATTCCACCCCACTATTTGACATTTCCATTAAATTTTTTAGTAAGTCAATACTGTCCGGCGTTGTTAAATGCGGAGAAATCGTTTTATTATTGTATTCAATGCCAAGCGTTCCTATAATTCCACAATTATACCCCGCTTTTTGTAAAATATTTCTTAAAATATAAGTAGTGGTAGTTTTTCCGTTCGTTCCGACTACGCCTATAACTTTTACTCTTTTATCCTTTGGCTCGTAAAATTTATAAGCCGTTTTACTAATCACTTCACTTAAATTTTCTACTGCTATTACTAAAAAATTAGGAAAATTTTCAATCTGCTTTTCATTTTCACAAATTACGCAACACGCTCCCTTTTTTATTGCGTCATCAATAAAATCTTCCCCGTTATAATCGTTGCCATTTTTGGCAAAAAACAAACAGCCTTTATAAATTTCTCTGCTATCTAAACATAAATCAATTACGTCTACAACTAAATCTTTATTTTTTGATTTATAATTAATTCCCTTTAAAAGTTCTAAAAGTAGCATTTTACCCCCTATTTAACAATATAATTCCTTCAAAAACTTCTTTTGTTAAGGGTGCTGATACGGTTGAGCCGTAATTTCCGTGTTCAGGCTCGTCAACGATTGTTAAACACAAATATTTAGGATTTTCAACGGGGAAAAAGCCGATAAAACTCATAACGTATTTCCCGTGAATAATAACCCCGTTTTCGTATTTTTGTGCCGTGCCTGTTTTCCCGCCTATACGTACGCCTTCAATATACGCTCCCTTTCCAGAGCCGTTTTCTACGACTTGCTCTAAATAAAGATTAATTTGCTCTGACGTTTTTGAAGATATTACCCGACCTTTATTTGAATTTTCATACTTAATAGAAAGTTCGTTATTCGTAGAATAAATTTCTTTAAGTAAATGCGGAGTAATTGAGTTTCCGCCGTTTATTGCCGACGCCGTTGCACAAGCAAGTTGAAGTGGCGTGCAAGCAATAGTTTGACCAAAGGATATTCTTGCTAAATCAGCGTTTTTTACGCTTTGCTTTGGCAAAACCATACCTTGTGCTTCGCCGTTTAAATCAATTCCCGTACATTTTCCGTAGCCGAATAAATCTAAATAATTGTAAAAAGTATCTTTTTTTAAGGCTAACGCTATATCTACGAATATCGGATTACAACTATTATTTAAAGCATCGCCTAAATTTTCGTTAGAGTGCTTTCCGTTTTCGTGAGTTGACCAGCACTTTATTTTTGAGCCGTCTACGTATCTATACCTTGAAGATGAAAATACGTGATTTAAAGAATAAGCGTTTGGATTACCCTTATAATACTCTTCCACGTTTGCAGACGCAGTTAAGATTTTAAAAGTTGAACCCGGCTCGTAACTATCGGATATTATCGTGTTTCTACCGAGTTTATTTAAAAGGTCTATATCGTCAAACGGCACGCTATTTAAATTAAACGAAGGCTTTGAACTCATACCTAAAATTTCGCCGTTTTGTGGGTTAATCACTAATATTGACGCAGATTTTGGGTTATATTCTTCCATCGCTTTATCCGTTACGCTTTCTAAAATTTGCTGAATTTCATAGTCAATAGTTAGTTTTACGTTTAACCCGTCAATTGCCGATACGTAAGACGGGGTTTTTCTTGATATGTCTTTACCCGTTAAATCGGCTTCGTATAAAATTTCGCCATTAATTCCAGACAAATATTTATCGTAATAAAGTTCAATTCCTGAAATTCCGTTTCCGTCTTGCGAAGTATAGCCAAGTGTTTGACAAAGTAATGAATCGTAAGGATAGTACCTTGTTACGTCTTGGGCGAAATACACTCCGTTTAAGGTATAATTTGACAGTTCGTTTATTAAATCTTTATTAACGTGCTTTACAACTTTAATTTCACTTGCCTTCGTATTTTCTATTTTTTCTTTTAAGGCTTTACTATCTAAACTGAAAATTTTAGATAACACGTTTACGGTGTAATCTAAATCTTCTACCGACCTTTTTCTAACGAAAACGGTGTAAGTTTGCTTTGAAGATGCTAAAACCACGTTATTTCTATCAACAATTTCGCCACGTTTTGCTAAAATTGGAACGTTTCTAGTCCATTGGTCAAGGGCTTTAATTTGCAAATCCGTTCCCCAAATTATCTGAACGTAGTTAAATCTTACAAAAATAAACAAAAAAATAAAGGTTATTGCACAAATTACTGCAAATAACCTCTTTCGTACCTTAGTTATTGAATACTGTTTTATATTTTTACCTCGCTTTAATTGTTAAAAACGTTGTTCTCTTTTAATATTTCCTCGTATCTGTTTAGTTGCTCTAAACTTTCTTCTTCAAGCATTTCTATTTGAGAAGTTTTTTTACTAATCAACACGTTCATATTGTTAAGCAACGCAGTGTTTAATATAATTAATGCTGAAAGCAACGTTAATATTACCGCCATAAAGCAAATTACGAGTTTAGTTTTGGCTCTAACCTGAGTTGAAGATGCGTATGAAACTTCTTCCGCTCTATAATCTTCGTAAATATCTGCTTTTTGCATACCTTTAAATTGCATCGTAGTATTAGAAGGCATAATATCAACGTTTACGCCTTGGCTATATTTAACGTAGGCTTCGTTCCTTTGTTTAATTTCTTCTTGCTTATTGTAAACGTCGTAATGCATAATTCTATCAAAATTATCGGCAATTTTAGAATTAAAAGCATTTTTTTCAGAAGAATCGTAATAGTTTTCTTGATAACTTTGAGCGTTTACTTCTGGTTGAACTTTTTCAAATTCATCAGCATAAGTATTTCTTTGAATAATATCAACATCTCTATAATTAAACATATTACTTCCCTTCCTTTTTTATTACTTTTAAATTTTTTCAATAATTCTTAATTTTGCACATTTACTACGACTGTTTTGTAAACGTTCTTCTTCACTTGCCACAATAGGCTTTTTGTTCACTTCAAAAACTATTTGTTTTCTTCCGCAAACACAAGGAAACCTTTTATCACAAATACAAGCAGTTTGTAAATCTTTAAAGGTCGTTTTAACGATTCTATCTTCTAAACTATGAAAGGTTAAAACGGCTAATCTTCCACCGCTTTTTAATTTGGAAACTATATCCCTTAACGCTTGTTCAAGCCCGTCCAACTCTTCGTTAACTTCAATTCTAATTGCTTGAAAGGTTTTTTTTGCGGGATGTGTGTCCCTTTTAAATTTATAAGGGATTGACTCGTCGCATATATCAACTAACTCTTGGGTAGTTTCAATAGGCTTGTCCGCCCTTTTTTTAATTATGTTTTTTACGATATTATCGGCAAATTTCTCTTCGCCGTACGTTTTAAGCACGTATTTTAATTTGTCTTCGCAGTACTCGTTTACAACTTCGTAAGCGGATAATTCTTGGGCTCTGTTCATCCGCATATCAAGGCGAACGTCTTTTGCCATATACGAAAAACCCCTTTCTCTATTATCAAGTTGATAAGAACTAACACCTAAATCTAAAATAGCACCGTCTATACTTTCAATTTGCAAATCTTCACAAATTTCTAAAAACTTTTTAAAGTTTTTATTAATAGCCTTAAATTCTACGCCGTAGCCCCTTAATTTGTTAGACGTTGACTCTATGGCGTCAATATCTCTATCAGTTGCAAATAAAAAACCGTTTGGCGCTATGTTTTTTAAAATTTCCAAGGAATGCCCGCCACCACCCAAGGTGCCATCAAAATATATTCCGCCCTTTTGTACTTTTAAGCCCTCAATACATTCGTTTAGCATTACGGGAATATGCTTAAATTCCATTAATCTAATTTTCCTTGTAAAACCTTAATAATTTCGCTATAACTTTTTTTGCTTCTAATTTTTTCACGTTCCTTTAAACTATACATATCAACGTGGTCTCCCATACCGATTGACACAACGTCTTTTTCAATTTCGGCGTACTCTCTTAATTTTTCTGGAACTACTACTCTACCTTGTCCGTCTTCCACCCCGTTAAAACAAGACGAAAAAACTTCTACCAAGGCTTCTTGACCTTCTTTGTCAAATACGCTAACGTTAACATACTTTCCATACCTGCTTTCAAACACTGAACTTGGATAAATGGAAATACACTTGTTAGAGCCCTTCATAAAGACGTAGCCACTGCCGATTTCCGCTTTAAATTTTGATGGAATTCTTATTCTGTTTTTAGAATCAACTTGATGGTCGTACTCGCCAAACAACATAACGGCTACACCCCCTTTTATAATTTGACAATTATATCATAATACTTTTTTTGACCACTGTCAACCACTTTTAGTAATTTTTTAAAAAAAATTTTGCTGATTTTGGGAACAAATAACCATTTAGGCGATATTTTTGGATTTTAGTTAAAAAAAACGTTAAACACTTTTTTGTTATACGAGCGGTTCTCTCCAATAAAAATTAATTTACTATTTTCAGTTAAATCATTTTTATTTTCAGTTATTAGATTTTGTTTTAATAATACGGATTTTAAGTTTTTTGAAACTTCTTCTTCGTTTGAAATTACGGGGAGATTAGTGTGTTTTTTTATTTCTTCCTTTAAAAATAAGTAATGGGTACAGCCTAAAACTATTGAATCGGTATTAACAGTTAATCCTAGTAAATCTTTTTTAAAATTAACCCTTTCAATATTAAAAATATTGTCTTCAATTTCCTTTGCTAAAAACGGAAGGGGTAAAACGTTTTTATTTTTATATAAATTCTTTACAAATTTACTATTTGCCGTAATAGGCGTACTAACTAGCGTTGGATTTTTATAATTTTTAGGCAAAATTGGACGTGTGAAAATAAAATTTTGAGTGTAATTATCTAAGCAATACTCGTCTAAAAAAACGGATAAAGTATTGCACGCAATAACTATATTATTAGCGCCTAAATTTATTAAGGTTTTAAGCATATAATCTAATCTTTTCTTTAAAAAGTTATAACTTTTATTTCCGTATGGAGTATTTTTATTATCTCCAAAATAAATAAATTCAGCGTTTTTAATTTCTTTTTTGCAAGCGTTTAAAATGTTTAATCCACCAATACCGCTATCAATAAAACCAATTTTAACTAAATTCTGCATAAACACCATTAAAAATATCAATATATTTTATGCTAAAACACAAAATTTAGGTTAAAAGTTAATAAATTATTTAAAATATGATTTTTATTTATTAAAAATAGTTGCGTCTTTTTTAAAATTGTGATAAAATGAATATCGTTCAAAAAGATATAATTTAAAGGAGATAGAAAAGTGCCTAATATTAAATCAGCGAAAAAGCGTGTTCTTGTAAATAATAAGAAAGCAGAAATTAACAAAAGTGAAAAATCTGCTGTTAAAACTGCTATTAAAAACTTTAACCTTTTAATTGATGCGGGAAAAGTTGAAGAAGCAGAAGCAATTTTCCCAAAAACAGTTGCTATTATTGACAAAGCAGTTACTAAAAATATTTATGCTAAAAATACGGCTGCTAACAAGAAGTCAGGTTTAGCAAAAAAACTTAACGCATTAAAAGCAAGTAAATAATTTTTACGTTAATTATTAAAATTATCAATTATTGAAAGCGACGTTTTTTAACGTCGCTTTTTTGCTTGTTATAATTTTTATAATTTTAATTTTAAACTTATCTATTTTCCCACTCGTTTTTTCGCATTAAAAAACACTTGTAAAACTTTACAAGTGTTTTTGTTTTATTTATTAGAAATTTAATAATTTTAAATATTCTTTTTTGTCAATAGCAACTAAGAATAAATAAAGTCTTGGCCCCATATCCGTACCAAAAAGCAAGTTATAAAATACTTTGAAAAATCTTTGTTGCCTTGCCATGTTTTCCTTTTTAGTTAAATTTGCGTCGTTAATTACTGAATAAAGGAATTGTTGAACGTCTTTTTCAAGTAAATTATCGTTATTACTAATATAATCGTAAAGTTGTTTAACGGCAGATTTTTCTTCGTCTACTAAACTTTCGTAAAATTCAACGTTTTTCTCGTTTAAAAGTTTGTAAAGCTTAGATGGCTGATGAACGGTTATCCAATTTTTTACTCTTTCAAGTCTTGATTTATCCCTTTCGTCAAAATCAACTCCAACTTTTTTCAAAATGTCTTTAACTGCCGTTGGATTAAAGTCAACGATAGTAGCAACCGAAGAAAGTACACCGAAAGGAACTTTATTAATCGTTTCTTTTCCGTCAATTAAACTGAAATCGTAAACCGACTCGTTATATTCGTCTGCTTCGCCTTTTTTATAAGCATCTAAACCTTTATCAAATTCTGAATAGTGGCGAATAATAGTATCGTCAAAATTAAATGAGAACGGTGCTTTTGGCTCGTATTTAGCAAATAACCATCTAATCATATCAGGTTCGTAAACCTTTAATACGGTTGCAGGAGTTATATTATTACCCGTTGACGAGTGCATATCGCCAAGTCCTGCAATAGAGAGCCAGCCGTAGCCTTGGAAAAGTGGTGGTTCTACGCCTAAAACCGTTTTTGCTATATCGCTTGCAACAACAAAACTACCGCTTGACGCAGCGTGGTCAATTCCGCCCGGTTCAAAATCAACCCCTTCAACGCCCCAACGCATTGGCCAGTCAACTTTCCAAACGAGTTTAATCATATTGTATTCTCTAACCTTTACGGTGTGAGTTGCGCCACATTTACAAGTGTAAGTAATTTCTTCGCCGTCTTCCGAACAAGAAAGAACTTTCGTGAAATCCTTTTTACAATCTTGACAATATACGTTTATAGGATAATATGATTCCCTTTCGCCCTCGTCAGAATCCTGAGTTTTATATTTCATTAAAACGTCGTATATTTCTTTTCTCTTTTTGATTGCGTTAATAATTCCGTCTGCATACATACCCGACATATAATTTTTTGCTTGATAACGATAATCAACGTCTATTGCGAGTTCTTTTAAAGAGTTTTCAAACTCTTTTTCGTTATATTCAGCATAAGAATTACATTTTTTGTATGGGTCTGGAATTAAAGCGTACGGCATACCCAAGTAATCGGAAAAATTTGGGTCTAACGGTGCAATATTTGATGGAACTTTTCTTAATCTATCAAATTCGTCCCAAGAAAATAAAAGCCTTGCCTTTTTGCCCCTTTTTTTGAGTGCTTGTACAACGTAAAAACTCGTTGCAACGTCTCTAAAATTACCAATGTGAACGGAACCAGATGGACTTATACCCGCCGCACACACGTATTCTTCTTTATTCGGATTTCTTTCAATAATTTCTTCTGCAATTTTTTCAGCCCAATGCATATTATACCCCTTTTTTATTAATCCAACTTAAAAACGCCTTTTCTATTTGAAGTGCAATCTCTTCTGGCGACTTATCGTCGGTATCTATTACAAAATCGTAATTATTCATATCGGAAATATCAACGTTATATAAGGTTTTATACCTTTGTTCTTCGCTAATTCTACGATTTTTTATTTTATTTTCAGCATCAAGAAGCGACGAGTAAATTTCGGTAGTTCTATCCGCATTAAAAATTCTTTTAGCAGAAGTTTTTATATCTGCTTTCATATAAACGGCAAAACTTGAAGGAACGAAATGCCACGCCAAGCGTGAGTCAAATAAATAATTTCCGTCTTTAATTTCGTAAGTTTTAAGTTTATCGTCAAGGGCGTTGTCAAATTCTGGGTGAGTTTCCATATATTTATTAAACTCAACCACGTCCATACCATTTTCGGTTGCGAGTTCCCTTAAAATTTCGCCTATTGAAACCTTTTTTAAGTTTAGTTTTTTCGTAAGAATTTCTCCAACCGTTGACTTTCCACTACCAAGGTCGCCCGTTAAAGAAAGTTTTAAATTTTTCATAAATAATTTATACCCTATTAAAGCGTTTTAAATAATATACAATAATAAGAACGTTTTGTCAATTAAATAACTTGTTAAAGTTTATTAAAAGGACAAATTTTTATACAAATTCCACAAACTGAACCCCTGCCGATATCTTTGTATTTTTTCATATGATTTGAGCATTTTTCAGCCGAATAAAAATCTTCTCTTTTCATATTTTCTTGATAAACGATACCGCTAATAGCCCCTGCCGGACAAACTTCTACGCACTTATTACAACTACCGCAACCATTTTTGATAATTTCCAATTCAGGAGAAACTTCTAAATTAGTCAAAATCGTTGCAAGCCTAACCTTTGAACCGTACTCTTTTGAGATAAAAAGTCCGCTTTTACCAATAAAGCCAAGCCCTGATAACCTTGCTCCCGTTTTATGCGGAAACGTTGCCCTATATTCTTCCTTATTGTCCGCAGTGCTTTGTGAAGCGCCTATTGGAAATGCGTTATAACCTAAACTTTCAATAAAGCGTGCGCCTTTAAAGATTATAGAGTCTAATATTGCGTTTGCAGTTCTATATTCGTGAAAATATTCCATAGTAGGCTTATCTTCAATAGTTTTTAAAACTGCGTCAGGCAATTTTAAGCAAATAGTTATAGCGTAAATTAAATTTTGTTGATTTTTAATGGGCGAATAGTCAAGTTTAGAAAAACCTACTAAATCCGCACCTAAATCTATTAATTTTTCTTTGATTTTTTCTTGCAACGTCATAATCTAAATTTCGTAAATAATAGTTATAGGCCCGTCGTTTAGTTGGGTAATTTGCATATCCGCACCAAATATGCCCCTTTTAACGATACAGCCGTTTTCTTCTAATTTTTGGCAAAAATATTTGTAAATTTCATTTGCTCTATTTGGCTCTTCGGCTTCGGTAAACCCCGGTCTATTGCCGTGAGAAACGTCTGCGTACAAAGTAAATTGTGAAACGCATAAAATTTCGCCACCAACGTCTTTTAAAGATTTGTTCATTTTCTTGTTCTCATCTTCAAAAACCCTTAATTTTGAAATTTTACCCGCTAAATACTCAGCAGATTTAAGTTCATCGCCCTTTCCAACGCCAAAATAAACTACTAAACCGTAAGGTATTTGTGAAATCAACTCGCCACCAACTTCAAGTTTGGTGTATTTCGTCCTTTGAACAACCGCTTTCATAGTTTAAATAATTTTCCTTTCAATCAAAATACGAGTAATTTCTTTTAGATTGCTTTTAATTTTTGAAAACGTACGCATAGCGTAATAATATGCAAGATAGGAAAGTTTAATTTTATCGTCGTCGTTTTCCCTAACGCAATCTTCAAATATTTTTAGAACGTATAAAAGTTCAGACTTATCGTCCTTATTAATTTTACTTTGATTAATTGCCAAATTGTCAAGGTCAATAAGCCTTAGTAAAGTTATGTTATCTATACCGCCGACGTTATAAGGATTAACCGAAATAGGCTTTTCCACTTTTTTCAAAGTTTCGCTATCCGCTTTTAAGATAGGCTCTTCGTTAACTTTTGACGTTTTTAATACCCATTCACTTTCATTTTGAGTAGAATTGATAATCGTTAAACCTATTTGATACGCGTTGTTTTTAAAAGGTAATAAAATTTCCTTTGCAAAATTTTTGTAAGCAATTTCGTAATTTTTACCCCCGTCAAAATAGTCTAATAAATCAACTAATTGAAGGTGCTTATAATTTATTTCTTTTAACAAAAGATAAATAAGCGAAATTGCGTCCGTTTCGTTAGTTGGCAAATTAAATCTCTTACCCTCGCCGTCGTCTATAAGCGAAGAAGTTAACGCTCCTTCAAAATCAAAATCGTTAACGAAATAGTTAAACATATCGGTTAAAAGTTTTGAAGAATTTATTATCGTTATCAAGTTGAAAATGCTTGAACTTGCAAACAAGTATTTTGAGTTAATTAAAATATCAAGTTCTTCACAAAATTTATTTAAAGATTCTTCACGAGTTCTCATTATACACCCCTAAAAACGTAAAATATTTATAAATGAAATTTATAATACCCCACAAATTGTTATTATTATATTATTCTACCACAAAATAAGACAACGAGCAACAATTTTTCTTAAAGTCTTGCTTTTTATTTTAAAATTATGTATAATACCAAGTACTGATTTATTGGAGGAAATTTATTATGAAATCAATGCAAATATCATTACAAATGGCTAGCCAAGTTAAAGCGTTTGTTAATCTCGTTCAAAACGTTGTTTACGACGTTGACCTTAGAAGTGAAAGATACGTTGTTGACGCTAAATCTTTACTCGGAATTTTTAGTTTAGACTTATCTAAACCTGTTATCGTTGAAATTCACTCGGATAATTGTGCTGATTTATTAGAAGCGTTAAAACAATTCGCTATCTAATTTTTAAAATTTTTTAGGAGGGACAAACAATGCTTGTCAAAGGAGACGCATTTATAAATAAATTGACGTTATTATTTGTGTTTGACAAGATGGAATGTTCCCTATCTGAAAACACGATTATAGACATGTGCTGTTCTTCTAACAATTGGATTTCGTATATGGACTGCAAGCCTATACTTAATAAATTGTTAGACGAAAATTTTATTACGAACGTTGCAAATTACGGCGACCCTTTATACATAATTACCCCAGAAGGAAGATATTGTTTGGCGGAATTTTACGTTAAAATACCTTCTTCCACGAGAGAACAAATCACTTCACACGTAAAACAGCATAAGGCTCATTATAGGCGTAAACAAGAGTGCTGGGCAGACTATTATATGAATAAAGATTCAACCTACACCGTTAATTTGAGAATTAACGATACGCAAATGCCCGTTATGGAATTGAAATTTATTGTTCCAAATAGGCAAATTGCTAAAAATATTTATAAAAAGTGGGAAGAAAAAGCAGGAAATTTATACGCTCTAATTTATGAAAACCTTGTTGATTAAAGGAGAACTATTATGCAATCATTTAATACTAACGGAACTTGTAGTAGACAAATTTTATTTGACGTTACAAAAGATAATAAAGTTAAAAACGTAAAATTCGTTGGGGGTTGCTCTGGAAACTTACAGGGTATAGCGAAACTCGTTGACGGTAAAGATATTAGTGAAGTTATATCTACCCTTTCAGGAATTCAATGTAGAAGCAACACCTCTTGCCCTGACCAACTTGCAAAAGCGTTAACTAAATACTTAAAAGAAAACGCATAATTAAAAAATAAAAGAGTTTAATCATAAACTCTTTTTTTTATTGCTTTATTTAATAGCATAAAAAACGCACCTAAATTTTTAGGTGCGTTAATAATTTAATTTTTATTAAATATCTACTTTATTTAAAAGATTTTCATCGTTTGTTCTTAATTCTTTTGGATCTACGATTTCGTCAAAACTTACGTAGTACTTCTTACAAGAATAAGTATAGTAATCAACGAATCTTATTGCAATAAACGAAATTGTTGAAATAGGATAAGTAACGATTATTGCAACGTTAAACGTTAATAACGAACAAGCAAAAGATAACGTAAAGATAAATAAAGTAATTGTTAAATACGACATAAATCTTGACACGAAACTTTTAATCTCAAATTCTTTAAAAGCTTTAAAGAAAGACTCAAACGAACCTTTGCCTTCGCAAACTACCTTTGGTAAAACTTTTCCTGAAAAAGTTAATCTTAACGATGCGAAAATCAAAACGCACAATAAAGTTAAAGTAATTGAATAAATGCCCAAAGGTTGAACGGTTAAATAAAAGACTAATACGCAAACGGCAATAGAAATTAAATTATAAAACAATAAAACTACCGTTCTATAACCAGCGTATTTGCAGGCTTTAAAAAAGTTTTCAAGTAAGGTTGTAAAAAAGCCTTGGTGATGAATACTTGACATATGCTCGCTTATGTTTACCGCAAAAACGTAATCGCATACGGAAGATAAGAATTTTATTAATTGATAAATTAATAATCCGCAAATAAAATAAATAAGTAATGTTGATTTAATAGAAAAAACGTATGTAAATAATGATGAAACAACGTTAAATACGTTTTCTTTATAAGCAGTTCCGTCAATAGTTTCCATTAAAATAAAATTCTTTAAAACCATTCTTGTACTATCAAGTAAATTAGTAAAAGTCTCGCCAACGAAAAATGGACCAAACGCCATACTTAAAAATAATATAAGTGGAAATAATAATAATCCGTAAACAACAACCCTACAAAGTAGCATTTTGTAACAAAGCGCCTTGTTGGTCATTGCAATTTTAACACCGTTTAAAACTTTCATATCTCGTCTCCTTACGCTCATTATACATTAAACTAAAAATATTTGCAACTTTATAAAAGTACTAATTTAAAATGCCAAGCAATTTGACTTGCTTGGCACCCTTTTTTTAAAGTCCGTATGAAATTAAATAGTTTTCAACCGTTTTTGCGTGGTCTTTTAAAAGTTTTTGAAGTTCAGTGTCGTTTTTATATTCTTTTAACGCCTTTTCAGGACTCATTTGATAATAATAATCTAAAACTTCGTTAACTATTTTGTAGTATAATTTGTCTTTCTCTTTTCTTATTAAATCAGAATCCTGAGTATTAACGTAATCGCCTTCGCCCATTTCTTTAATGAGTTTGTCCAACTTGTCTTTAATTTCCACCGCTTTTTTAACGTTTAAATTATTTATAGCGTTTTCATACTCTATTTGATAATTTTCAATATCTTTTTGAATACTATCTTTATCGGCCTTTAAATTTTGATTATTTTTTTCGTACTCGCTTAATTTTTCAAGACCTAAACTTTTTAATTGTTCGCCAACGATGCTTGAACGAGATAATCCTGATTTTATTGAATCACTTTGCACGTTTTTTGACTTTTTTACGTATTCGTTATCTATCTTATCTAAATTAGATTGATTAGTTGCGTCTAACTTTTCAATTTTGTCTTGTGCTTTTTTCTCTTTTAGTTCTAAATCGTCTTTAAGTTTAAGTTCTTGCGCTTTGTACTTTTCGTCTACGTCCTCTTTTATTTCCTTTTCATAATCCGAAATAATTTCATCTTTATTTGGATTTTTAATTTCAGGACTTTCACTTTCAAGTTTACTAATATCGTTATAATAACTCGTTATAGTGTTTAGCATTTCTTCTCTCGTTTTATTATTAGAATTATTGCTTGAAGACGTTAATTTCGT
This sequence comes from Christensenellaceae bacterium, assembly GCA_045646745.1. Classification (GTDB taxonomy): domain Bacteria; phylum Bacillota; class Clostridia; order Christensenellales; family Borkfalkiaceae; genus HGM11412. Next base: position 9,882 of record JAZRLL010000108.1, on the reverse strand, counting down.
TTTAGTTTCTTCCTTTCCTTCTTCTACGATTGGGTCGGTTTTTACTAGTCCTAACCATTTTTTAATTTGTTCTTCTATATTAAACATTTAATTCTCCTTAACAGTTAAAATATCTCTTACTCTTTTGAGTATTTTTCCATCACTTAAAAGAATTCTTTCATCACAAAAATCTTTTGCGTTTTTAGAAGCGACGCTATCGTTTACTATATTAAGTTCGTAAAGTTTAAACCCATCGTTATATTCAACCATATAACCTTCTTGTGTTTTCGTTATATGATAGTTGTTTGCTTTTTCAATATTTACCGTACTCATAACTATCTCCTTGCGGTTTATTTATATATTTTTTGGGGGAATTATATTTAAGTTATGAACTTAGCGTTATTAAATCTGTCTACAACTATATAACAATTTGAACTTTCGTAGTCCGCATAAACTTTTACGCCCTTTCTACCCGTTGACCTATAAGAAAATTCTCCATTGTAAAAATATTCTCCTTCGTAAATTTCGGCAAGGGCTGAAAAGTAAATTTTAAAGCCACCGTCAATTTTACTACTCGCTATTGAAGAAACGTTTTTTACGTTTAAGAATACGTCGCTTTTCACTTGACCTTGTAAATCTATTTTTTTAAGCATTAAATTGTTATTTAAGTCAGTGTATAAAATATCTATATCCTCGTTATCTTCGCCTAACAAAATCATATCTTTTACGTTAGGAAAAGTGGCTGTGTGAACTAATCCCGTAGAGAAATTATAAGTCATAAGCATACCTTCATTACCTAATAAATGCAAAACGTAATCGCAATTTAAACTTTTAAACGTGGATAATCTATTGTTTTTAACTATATAATCAAAAAATCCCGTTAAACTAATATTTAAACTAAATAATGAAAAGTTTTCCTGTGCGCTAAGTTCAATTAAAACTATATTTTCACCCTTCGTAAACGCTGTTTCAAACGAAAATGGCAACTCAACGTCAATATTGTTTATAAAATTCGTTGCAAGTACGCCGTTTACGAATATCTTAACGTTTACGCCTGAAAGTGTTAATAAATCCGTCCAAATAACTCCGTCTACAACGTATCTACCTTCTTTATTGGCAGTAAAAGAAAATTCCTTTTTCTTAAAATTCTCGGCCTTTGTATCTTCAAAATCAAAAGTTAATTTGTTAACTTTTAATTCGTCTGCTTGATTTTCAATTTTTTCAATTCTCTTTTCAAGTTCAAGTATTTTAATATACGTTCTTTTACCGTAGTCGTCAATTACCATAAATGCTCCTTAATATAACTAAAATATACGATTAATTTTGATATAACGGGTTTATCTTTATAAGTTGTTATTTCAAAAGAAAAATTTTCTCCAATTAAATTTGGATATATTGTTTGATTTCGCTCGTTAACTAAATAAAAATGTTTTACGTTATCAACTTCAATTACTATTTGCGTTCTGCCGTTTGTATTAACTTTTAACTCGTATAATTTTTTATTGTCGGTATTTATCATAAAGTCCGTTTTATTACATTTATAAATCTTTTTTAACGGTTTTTTACACAAATTCCCACTTTTATTAAACGCACACACTTTTCCATCTTGAGTCGTACAAACTAAACCGTAGTACTCCCCTTTTAATTTCGTTAAACTTACGATATCAAAATCTTTTAATAAATACGAGTGCTTATCGTATAAATTGTAATTTAAAATTACGTTTTGTTCCCTTCCGTCTATTTTAGCGTTAAGTAAAAGTTTTAACTCGGTATCAAAATAAATTCCTTGTGAATTATCGTTATTCACACCCTTTAAATACTCGTCGTATTCCTTTAATATTTTTACGCACTCAACTCCGTTAAATCTGTAAACGCCGTCCGTTGCTAAAAATATGATGGAATTACCACAAAAAGTTATGCTGTCTTTATAAATTTTACCGTGTCCGGAATATAAGTTTTCAACGCTAAAATCTTCTTGGTCGCCGTATGCGTATATTCTAGAAATTCCGTATTCTCTAAAAACGTAAACGTAGTTTAAAAAACTAAAAACTCTTAATAATTTTCCACGGTTATCCGCCAAAGTTATATACCCTGCTTCGTCAAGGGAAATATACCAATTAGTAAAGTCAAAATCATCTGAAAACCAAATAGTGTTTTCATCGTTATTAGTCGTTATAAACAACCTTTCACTATGTACGCACATAGAAGTAATTGCGGGCGCTCCCTCAACGAAAGTAAAAGTATCGCCGTTTAAAAGGTATAACCCGTCTATACTCGTAGACATTATTAAAACGTCTTCATCGTACCATTTATAGTTTATAACGCTAGGAATTTCATTGAAAATTAAGTTTTCTATCTCAACGAACTCGCTATTTTCTTCGTTTAGTTTTAAAGAGTAAACTTTTTTATCATCGCAATAAACGATTAACCTATCGTCTTCTTTTGAATTTAATAAATCAAACCTATTGTAATAAAAAACTTTAAGGGGCTTACAATTACTAAATGCAATATTTTGACCTTTAATTTGTAATTCTTCAAGTCCGTCAGCACCCTTTAAAACCCCGTCTTTATTATCAAAATTAAACATTTTATCAACGCTGAAAATAGGTTTTACAGATTCGTCTAAATTAGAATTCATTTGACCTTGAAATGATGAGAGCGTGAACTTTTTTTTAATAACGTTTGGCACTTTTAATTTTGAAATCATTATAACCACTTCCTAACGTTTAATTTTTTACATTTTTTGGGTTTTACTAATTTGGTTAAGCCGTTTACGTATTTTTGATGCCAAACGCTTGCTTCTTCAAACATGCCCTTAATTAAACAAAACTCCGATGCAATTCCATACGCAAGCGTAGTTTTAGGAATAAAAGCGCCTACGATTTCACAATCGTCTTCTAAACCTTTTAAGGCTGGAACGTAGGAATACTCACAATAAACTTCACTCTCGTCAGTTATAATTTCGGTTGGTAAAATTTTGTAATTCACGTCTTGCATTTTGTCGTTTTTAACGCTAATTATTTGAATTGGATTATATTTAAAATTTGCATAACTTAAAACACCGTCGTTAACGGTTAATTTTTCTAAATAATTAAGTTTTAAAGTTTCGGTTGCAATCTCTTCAATTAAAATATTGTATGAAGAAAGTAAAATATCACTATCTTCTTGTGATTTTAAGTAATCGTCTGAAACGTCTAAATTATAAAAGGACACTAAATCTTTTCTGTTTAAAATTGTAGCAGTCAGTAATAAAATATCTTTAACTTTCATAATTCTCCTTTAATATATGCACCCATTAGGGTGCATATAAATTTTAGTTTAGGCTTCGGTAATACCCGTTAGCATTGCTTGGCCACAAGGTCTACAACAAATTAAGTCAGCGTATTTAACTAAGGTTGCTTTATAAACAGGTTTATCTGCAACTTGTTTAATAACCCTACCGTCTTCGCCTTCAAGCCACTTCCAATCGCATAATTGATGTAAAGCAAAATCGTCGGTATTAAGTAAATACATAGTACCTTCTGGACAAAATCTATCAGAAACGATAGGAATACCGTTATAAGATAATGCCTTGTATCCGCCGTTTAACTCTAACACGTCAATATTTCTTTTATAAGTGCTTAAATGGTTTTGGAAAGCCCTTTTTACGCCACTTGAACAAACGATAAAGTTTACTCTACTACCCGAATTTTCTTCCAAGTAGTCAATAGCCGTTTGAATAGTCGTTTCGGTTAAAGCTTGAACGTTTTGTTTAATGTAAGGAATAAGCCATTTGTGAGTTTCCCTATCTAAACCGTATAATTTACCCGTAGTTTTGAAAATTGAGCCAAGACCGGTTATCTCTTGATTATATGAACCTTGAACGGTAATAATGCTATTTTCTGGAACGATTGTTGAAGATAAAGTAGTGCCTGAAACGGTAATAGTTTTATTCGTTCTATCAACTGAAAGTATTTTTCTTGCTCCTGCGTTTGCAATAATAGAGCCATCAACGTCCATTCTAAAATCAACAATCATACCTTCAACTAAATTTTTAACGTTGTCAACTCTGATATTTCCAGAATCAACGTTTATAACTTTTGCTAAAATGCCAGTGCCATCGCCGAACAACATTCTACCGAAATTATATGAAGAAGCCTTTAAAAGACCTTCCATTTCAGCGTTTAACAAGTTAACGAAAGCTCCTGAACTATTTTCTGATGCTCTAATTGCTTTATCGCTAATTTCAATAGTGCCGTAAAGGTTTTTTAAGGTTAAAACGAATTGTTCGTAATTATTTCCCGCTGGTTCTGGCAAAGAGCCATCTTCATCTCCCGCACCGATACCGCCGTTAAGACCAAAAGAAGCAAGTCTTCTAATTTCTTTGCCCCAAACGTCGCTACTCGTTTGTTTAATTTTTGCAAGAAGTGGGTTTATAGCCGTATTTAATTGTTCGCTAACCACACCTAAATATGCAGATTTTAATGCGCTATCCGCATTTGTCATTGTTATCATTTATTAAATCTCCTTAAATTTTTCTAAAATTTGCTGAGCAATAATACCCGCTTCAGCAAGGGTTTTGGGCTTTGATGGTGGTGTTATTGAAGCCATACCATTTCCCGAAGTAAGTCTGACAGTAGGCTTGGAGCCTTGAACACCTTCTAGGTATTCACGAATAATGCTTTCTTTTAAGGCTTTATCTTGCCTAATACAATCTAAAAGATAATTTTGAGATTTATAATAATTCTCGTTTTCTTCAATTTTTTGTTTTAGGCTATTTAAATAGGCTCTTTCTAGGTGTCCATAACTCGTATCGCCCAAAGAGTCGGCTAAATCTTTAAGCGATTGTATTTCCCCTAAAACTTCTGGAAAATTTTTAATAAAATCTTTCTCGTAAGTTTCCATATCAACGCTAAAAGAAGAATTCTTTTTTGATTGTTCTTCCTTTAATGCGTTGTTTTCCCTTTCCAATTCCTTTATTTTCTGACAGCGTCTGGTAAACTCAGACTGTAAAGAATTGTAGGCATTTTGAAGTTTTTCAACCTTTAATTCATAAGTTTTTTGATAATCTTTTTCAGCACCTAAATCCGTTTCCGCCCCTGCGGTGTGCGCTGTTATATCATTTTGGCTTTGATTATTTGTTAAAACTTCTTCTCCCGCCGTTTTTATATTATTTTCCACTTTCAATCTCCTTTATCGTGTTTTCAACGTCTTTAAGTAAAATAAATTTTTTGTGTTCTTTTAAATGCTTTGCTAAATGCTTTTTGTATTTGCTATCAATATTAAAATTAACGTCGCCTTCAAGTAATTTGCGAGTATGCTCTTCTACGTGAATAGAGTGCTCGTCGTATTCGTCTACTTCTATTTCGCCGTTTTCAAGTTCTATATTTTCTTTTTCGGCTTTATCTTTATGAAGTTTTGCAATATCCTGTACGTTATCAAGTGAGCCGTAGCCTAAAATTTCAAGCAATTTAGCTTTCGTTCTTATATCAATCCCCCCGTTATTATCCGTTAAAAGTCCGCTCCTTAATAATTCTAAAACTGCGGTCTTTTTTTGTGCAGGTGTTTGGGTTAATCCGTTTTCAGTATCAAAAATAACGTCATCGGAAGTTAAATCTGACGAGTTAAAGTAAAATAATTTTACCTTTTTACCATCGCCAGAAGAACGCATAATTCTCGTATCTTTTGCAAATTGTTTATAAAGTCTTATAATTTGTCTTCCGCACTCTTTAACTGCGTTTCTAATATTTTCAGAGCAAACGGAAATTCTTGTTTCGTCTTGTTCAATTAAAAGTTCAATCGCCGTACCCGACATCGTGTGAGAAGACGTGTCAATTCCCCTTGAAATTTCACTAGTTCCAGAAAGAGAAATAAACTCGCTTAAAAGTTTCTCTTCTTCATAATTAAAGTCAATAGGAACGTTATTCGTTTGCATCATTTGCGGTGGTCTACTACCCTGCCTATACACAATAACTTTTCCCGGAGTTAAACCTTCGTCTGCTAAATCATCACAATCTACCGAGCCGTCTTCAACGTTAATAACACCCATTGAAATTCTGTTCATAAACTCGTATTTTCTATTTTTTACCGCATTATAAGCCTTTTGAATAGGAATTAATCTTTCAATTAATGAAATGCCGAAAAAACTTCCCGTTTCCGGTATACAAGTCTGTTTGATAAACGGAAATTCTCTATTCCCTTCAACTCCGTTTTCGTAAGGTAAATCGCCGTCAAATAAGAGTTTTCCACCCGCTACGATTATTAGTCTACCGTTTTTGTATAATGCCGAAGGTTTTATATACTTTTCAATTACCAAAGTGTGATTTTTTAAGGATGAAGTCGTTTTTTTACGCTCGCTACTTCCGTAATAGGTGAAATTTGAGTTGTCAAGTGAGAAAACGTCAATTTCTTCTCCTTCAATAGTTACGCCGTACGCTTCTTTAATCTCGTCAACGTCAACTGCTCTTGCGTGGATAATTGAATTACAATCTTCAATTTCTTGATTATGTAAACAATCTGGAAAAATTTCAAAAGGCGGAATTGCCGAAACCGAAACGTCTCCTTCAAAAATATCTTTTCCGTCTTTACTGCCTATTTTTTTACCACCTTTATTATTCCAAGTGATTTTATAAAAAGAAGTACCACAACTTTCCGACCAAGTAGTTGCCTTTTGTACGACTTTATTAATTTTTAGCCTATTATACGTAGAATTTAAAATTTCGCTTGAAATAATAGCCGTTTTTATATCCTTATCTTCCGAACTTGATGCTCTAACCGACATTACGGGGTTAATTCTTGATAATTTTGCAAGCCTAATATCTAAAATTGGAGCAATGTGATTAAACACGCTTCTTTGTTGCCAGCCGTAATATTTTTCTTCTTCCTTAATTTCTCCCGTAGGTGCAATTTCCGAATACTGATTGCCCGATAAATAGTTTAAATTCAACTTCCATTGTCTTTCTAAATACTTTCTTTCTTCTCTTCTTTGTAAATAATCTTCTTCAACGCTTTTAATTAAATCTTGCGTCATTTTATCGTTAAGATTTTTTAAGGTTATTTTAGACATTTTTATTCTCCTTCCCTTTAAGTTCTACATTTAATATTTTTAATAGTTTTTTTGAACAATCTTTGCAAAGTTTTATACTGTCAAAATTGTTCTCGGTTTGCTTTTTTTTGATAAAATAAGTAGCAATATTTGAGCAACCTTTCATATCGCAAACGATATTTTCTCTACTTTTAATTAAAACCATAAAATCTCCTTTATTAATTATTTTTTTCAAGACTTTCAAGCAATTTTAAAAGCCTAATTTTTTCTTTTTCTAACTCGTCGTCGCTCATTGAAGAAATGCTTTTTTGCGAGTCGTCGTTAATTTCATATAAAAGTTTAACGGCAGAAACGTCTGGGGGTACGGGTTTTGAAACGACCTTTCTTTTTAGCATTCTAATTTGCCCGTCGTCTCCTTCCGTAAACTCCTCGGTAATCTCCATAGTATCGTATCCTATCGCCCTTTTTAAAAGGGCTTCTTTAACGCTGTCGTTATCCGTAATAATCCCCCCTTTTTACGTTATTTTTGATTTTTCTCATTAATTTTCTCTTGTCTTTTTGTACGTCGTTTAAAATTTCTTTTGGTTTATCTAAGTGTGGTTTAGTCATAAGATAATATCTAAGTTCGTCTAGTGCGTGGTCGTCCTTTTTAATGGGCAAATCGCTATTTCCCCACCTATAACCCTTAATTTCTCTAATTAAATTGACGCAATTTTTAAAAATAAATAGTTTATTACTCTTAAAATATCCCTTTACTCTATTAATACCGCTAAATAAATCTTTGTTTACGTTAGGATTTACGTTAATTCCGTTTTCATAAAATAGTTCCGAAACACTTTTTGAATAAGCCAAAGTTTTTTGATTAGCACTTGAATCTATTAAAGAAGTTAGTCTTCCAGAAAAATCTTTTCGCCAATTAATTGAGTCTGCTATCTCTTTAATTTTTTTAGAGTGAGAATACACGTCTAATCCCGACTCGTAATGCTCGGCAACCACGTAAACGTTCCCGTCGTAATCAACTGCGTAAAAATGACAAGACAACGGGTTTTTAAGCCCAGGGTCAATAGAAAGACTATCTTGCCAATCGTATGGGACTGAAAAGGGCTCTATAACGTGAACGTTCTCGTCAAATTCAGGATACACGGGTCCGCTATCACTAGAAAACCGACCGTATCGCCTTGACTCTAACTCCCGCTCGGACATGTTTTGAGTAAGCATCTTAATTTCTTTTTTACTTAAATACGGGTTGTCCGCCCACTCAATAAATTCGCACCAAACTTCTTTTGAATTAAATTTGTTCAAAAATATTTCATCGTAAATAAAGGTTAATCCTTTAAGTGGAGTCATCGTTCCGAAAATTTCGCCACGTTTATCTAAAACACGCATTTTACACTCGTCATAAATATCCTTTGGCGGTTCTTCATCAAACCATACAAAATCAAGAGAACTGCCTTGAAATTTCTCTCTACCTTGGTCACAACTTTTAAAGCCGATAGTTGAAATTCCACCAAACACGTTTTTAATTTTTATTTGGTCAATGATACCTGAATTTGGACTATTTTTCTTGCCTTGAAGCATAGTTATATCAACTATCCAATCAGGGTTTAAGTATTTTAAAATTTTGTCTTGGGCAACGTCTCTTTGTACCTGTGTTGAAAGAGAAACCACCCAACCAAAAACGTCTTTTTTATTTTTTTTATAAGGGTGAATTCCCCTTGCTATATAAATGCTTTCAACGGCACCGCACTCCGTTTTACCACTTCGGTTTCCACCGAAAACCCATCTGTTTCGCTTTTTGCATCTGTGAAAGGCAAGTTGTTTTTTATGTTTTTTCTTACCCGTGTTATATCTAAAAATTAGGTTGTTTTTATATCTTCTGTCTTGCTCTTTTTCAATAGATAAAATTTTAGATAAAATTTCATTATTCATTTTGACTTATAACTCCTTTTTACTACAATTTAAGACAAGACTTTCGTTTTTTATTGTGTATAATTTAATTATGAAAAAATTTAAACTGCTTATAATCGCCCTTTTTCTTATTAATTTTTTTAGCATAATTTTTTTACCTAAAAATACTTTAAAGGGCGAAGAATTAAAATATTTAAGAATACTAAAAACTACTACTTATATCTATCAAGATAAAGAACTAAAAGAGAAGATGTTTTTACTGCCTTATTCCTATTACGTTAAAGTGGAAGAAGAATTTGAGAACGTAGTTAAAGTATCTTACGGCGAAGGGTTAAACGGTGAACCTAAAATTATTGGATATGCAGACAAAAAGTCTTTATTTGTATGCGAAAATATACCTTTAAACCCGTTTTTTATATGTAAAGTTTCAACAAAAAGTTCAGACGTTTTATTTAATGATTACACGTTAAACAAACCGTATTTTAATATTCCAACTCAAAGTTTACTCGTCTATTACGGGGAAATAATTACTGAAAATAACATTAGTTTATGCTATTGTTATTACAATTCAAAACTTGGTTATATTGATAAAAATAGTCTAAATAATTATTCAGTTCCACTAAATAGCGACCCAATTATTGAAGATGAAAATAATACTCCCGATATACTTCCAAGCGATAATCCAGACCAAACGACCGAGTCAAAATTTTATTTAAGCGAGAACCTTCAAATAATAATAATCGTTGGCATTTCAATAATCTCAATTTCAGTTGTTTACGCACTTTTTAAGCCTACTAAAAATAAAACGTGCAACAATAAAACCGATTGTTTTGACGAAGGCGAATAGTTACAACGCAGTGTGTTTTTTACCTTCTTCATTAACAATTTTATTGTAACAACTATTAACGAAAGAAATTTTTAAATACTTATTATTAAACCACTTTTCCGTGTATCCATTTGATACCAATTTG
>JAZRLL010000107.1:0-1516 GCA_045646745.1 Christensenellaceae bacterium | reverse complement strand
GAACTTAAAAAGGTGTTATTTTTAGCAACTGGTGCGCTTCTTTCTACCGTTTCTTCACAACAAGGTGAATCTATACCGGCAATTTCACACGCAATAGTATTGGAGTATAAAAAAAATGATTGATATGTTGCTTATGTTTTTAAAAGCCTTCTCTGTTGGAGGTCTTATTTGTGCAATTGCACAATTTATTATTAATAAAACTAAATTAACTTCTGGTAAAATTTTGGTTTTTGTTTTACTTACAGGTCTATTTTTACAATCAATAGGCTTATACGAACACATAGTAAATTTTGCTGGTGCGGGTGCTACCATTCCAATTAGCGGTTTTGGTTATTTACTTTGCGAAGGTGCTATAAAAGGGGCTAAGAACGGCATTTTTGGGGCTATAACGGGCGGAATATGTTCAGCATCGGCAGGAATAACGTCTGCAATCGTGTTTGGATACGTTTTTGCATTAATTTTTAAACCACGCTCAAAATATAATTAAAAGTTTACATAACTTTTTAATTATTGCAAATAATAGTTATTATGAAGAAAAGTTTAAAATTTTTAGCAGTATTAGTAATTTTAATTGGAATATTTTTTTCAAACGTTAACGTTTTTAACGTTTTAGCAAATGAAGGGAATTTTGTTTATTTAGGCGGACAAGCAGCGGGGTTTACTTTAAAAACAAAGGGAGCAACCGTAATAGGATTAAGCGAAGTTGTTTGTGAAGATAAAATAATTTCGCCGTCAAAACAAGCAAATTTAAAGGTAGGAGACGTAATTTTATCTTTAAATGGCACTGAAATTAACGGGATTTCTGATTTAGAAAACTTTTTAAAGGAATATAAAAGCGGAAACGTTATTTGTGAAATTTTAAGAAATAACGAAAAGATGCTTTTAGACGTTATTCCCGCAAAAGACGTTAATGGTAGTTACAAAATAGGAGTATTTATACGAGATGATTTAAATGGTCTTGGAACAATAACTTATATCAATAAAGATGGTTCGTTTGCATCGCTAGGACACCCAGTTTCTAACGAAAAAGGCGAAACAATAAACGTTGTTTCGGGTAAAGTTTACGATTGTTCTATAATTGGCATTTCAAAGGCTAAAAAAGGTAAAGCAGGGGAATTAAAAGGCTTATTTTTAGGCGATAATGAAATTGGTACGATATCAAAAAATTGTTGTACGGGTATGTACGGGCAATTAACTACTTTTAACGAATTAGACTATATTAAAATAAAAGTTGGTGAACCAACTATTGGAAAAGCACAAATTATCAGTACGGTAGATGGCAAAACCGCAAAAAATTATGATATTGAAATTGTAAAAACGAACTATTTATCAAGTTCTAATAAAAACCTAGTAATTAAGATAACCGATAAAGAGTTGTTAAATTACACCGGCGGGATTTTACAAGGTATGAGTGGTAGCCCAATCGTTCAAAACGGTAAACTCGTTGGAGCAATAACTCACGTTTTTGTTAACGATAGTTCAAGGGGATATGGAATAAGTATTCAAAATATGTTTT
>JAZRLL010000106.1:0-5903 GCA_045646745.1 Christensenellaceae bacterium | reverse complement strand
TTCTATCGCACTCTTTTTAAACATTATAGACATATGGTTAAAAGCGTCTCTAACTCTCATAAATTTCCTAATTTCATCGTGAGTTAAAGGAACTTGCCTTTCTGCAACTAAATTTGAAACGTCGCCAATAAACTCTTTAATATTAGAGCCAACAACGTCTAAATCGTCGTCTTCCTTAAAGCAATTAAGTTGTTTTTCAAACCTGTCCAATTTACAAATATCATCGGTATCCATACGAGCAACTAATTCGTTAGAACAATTTTCTAAACCAAATTTTAATGCGTTGCCTAAACCAACGTTTTTCTCTATTGGACAAATTTTTATTTCGTTATGCTCTTTTTGTTGAGAGTATAAATAAGAGTTTAACTCTTCGTTTATAGGTCCGTCAATAACGATAACAATCTCGTTAGATTTTACCGTTTGCTCGTATAACGAAACTAAACATTGTTCAAGTTCGTCTATTTTAGTGTTTCTATATACGGACATTAAAACTGAAAAATCCATAAATAATCTCCTTAATCTTTTTTAAAAACTGCAAAAACCGTTTTAAACATTAAACCAATCTCGCCCCAAAAACTAAATTTTTCAAGTGCGTTTAAGTTATATTGCATTTTAAGTGGTAATACTTCTTGAATATAAATTCTGTCATTTTCTTCCTTCGTCTCACCAATTAACATTTTCTCTTCATCTTTAAACTTAATGCTTGCAAGTGAAGTAATTCCCGCAGGCATTAATAACGTTGCGTACATTTTAGGCGTGTACTTATCTACGAAAAACGGAACTTCCGGTCTTGTGCCAACGAAACTCATCTTACCCCTAAAAACGTCAATAAGTTGGCTTAATTCATCAATTCTTAACTTTCTAATAACTTTTCCAACTCTCGTAATTCTACTATCGTTAGACGTAGAAATTTGTCCACCCTTTTTATCAGCGTCGTTAACCATCGTTCTAAATTTAAAAATTTTAAAGGTTTCGCCGTATCTAGTTATTCTAACTTGTCTATAAAATACGGGGCCTTTACTATCAATTTTAATCGCTATTGCTAAAATTAAAAAGATTGGGCTTAATAAAATCAGCATAAAAAGTGAAACGACTATATCAAACGCCCTTTTTAAAAAACGACTTAATTTTTTCTTTTTTAATATATCGTAATAATATTTCACGTCGTCGTTTTGCATATACGACGGCAACTTTTCCCATTTTCTCATAAATACTCTTTAACAATCTCAACGTAATTTTTTATAATGAAATCTACATCTTCATCAGTTAATAACGTGTGAAGTGGAAGGGTTATTTCATTTTCATAAAGCGAATAACTATTTGGATAATTTTTAACGTCAAAGCCGAGTTTAATATAACCCGACATCATTGGAAGCGGTTTATAGTGAACGTTGCAAGCAATTCCTTTATCCGCCATTTTTTTAATTATCTCATTTCTTTTTTCGTGTGTAATATTAGGAATTCTAGTTAAATACAAATGCCCAGACGACGAATAACTATCCGTATAATGCTCTAAAACTTTAATACCAATCGTTTTAAAGACCGAATCGTATTTTTGAATAATTTCCTTTCTCCTTAAAAGCATATTTTTATACCTTTTAAGTTGTGCAATACCAATAGCCGCTGAAACGTCGGTCATATTACACTTAAAATGAGGAGCGACTATATCGTATTCCCACGCAGAAGGATTTGTTTTAGCAAGAGCGTCTTTACTTTGACCGTGTAAAGATAATAATTGAAATTGCTTATAAATATCTTCATTGCTAATTCCCGATATGTTATTCCAAGAAACAGCACCACCTTCGGCAGTAGTTAAATTTTTAACTGCATGAAAAGAAAAAGATGAAAAATCTGCTACGCTACCTATTGGTTTTCCTTTATAAGTAGCACCAAAAGCATGTGCAGTATCAGCCATAATTGCAATTCTACCCAATTTTTCTTGAATAAATGAATTTGGTTTAAATAAATGCTTTTTCCTATTCACAATTTCAAAAATTTTATCATAATCACAAGGAATACCCGCCATATCAACGGGAATAATCGCCTTGGTTTTTTCAGTTATTGCGTTTTCAAGTTGCTCGTAATCAATAAAAGGAGAGTCCTTTTGAGTATCTACGAAAACAATTTTTGCACCTATGTGTGCAATTACAGATGCCGATGCAGAATATGTATAAGCGCAAGTAATAACTTCATCGCCTTCCTTAACACCTAAAACTCTTAACGCAAGTTCTTGACAAGCAGTTTGAGAATTTAAACAAACCGCCTTTTCCGTACCAACGAACTCGGCAATCATCTTTTCAAAAAGTTTAGTTTTAGGTCCCGTCGTTATCCAGCCAGATTTAAGCGCATCAACAACCTCTTCTATTTCTAACTCTGATATATCCGGTGGTGAGAATTTTATTTTCATAAATAATTCCTTTTTTAATTAAAATATATTATATATTTTATCACAATAATACAAACTTTGCAAGCCTTACCTTTTAAATATTTTTATTATTTTATAATACTTGAAACAATTTAATTTTAATCCCCTATTTTAAAAATGTAAATAACACGTGCTAAAAATTTAAAATTGCTTATAAATAAACTAATTTACAGCATAATAACTCTATGAAAACTCTTATTAAAACTTTCAATTTACAACTTAAAATTGCAACATAATTTCACAATAAAATTTTGTAGATAATTTTACTCTTTTTATATATTATTAGACATTGAAACCTACATAATTTTATTATAAAATATTCTTGATATTACTATGAAGTAATATCTAATTAAATAATCCAATAAGGAGTAAAGAAATGAGTAACAAAATTACGGTAGACGGCTTAACTCCCGTATCCGTTGTGGATAATGGGAACAAATTTGATGTTAACGTTTGGAATAGAACTTATCATATAGCAAATAGCCCGTTTTTCTCATCAATTTTATCTGGTGGGAAAGAAGTATTAGCAAGTCCAATAAGATTAGCAGGTACTTGCTTTGGCAGAAAAATTGAGTGGGAAGATTTTGAAAATTTAGAAATGGCTGACGCAACTGATAAATCAGTTTCGTTCGTTCAAACGACTAAATTTAGAGAGTTATTTTTAAACACTTCTATCACTCTTGAATACGACGGTTTTACTAAATGTGGCATAACCTTAGTTCCACAAGGCTGGCATGCTGGAAAAGTTTACGGCGATACTAATAACCAAGAAGAAAGTTTGGTTTTAAATAAATTATGGCTTGAAATTCCACTTAAAAAAGAATTTGCTAAATTCTATCACATAAACCCATCTGGCGGAACCATAATTGACGGTATTCCTACTACGGGCAACGCAAATTTAATGGCTATGGACTATATTCCTGAAAAAAGTCTTGCCCTTCCATTTAAAAACACTTTCTATCTTGGAAACGACTATACAGGTTTATCTTTAATGTTTGAATCTGAACAAGGTTGGAACATTGAAAATAAAAACAAAGTTATTGAGTGTATTAATCAAGAAGATTGCATTTTAGTTAGAGTTCACTTCTTAGATGAAGAACACTATCATTGGCATAATAAAGGCGGATTTAACGGCGGTTATTTATTCCCTATTCACTTTGAATTCGGTTTACAAGCAACTCCTGTTAAACCTTTCCCAGAAAACCAATTTGCAACCAAGGCTTTCCACTTGGGCGAACCAACTATTATTACACCTAACGGAAAACTTTTAGCGTTAGAAGAACCTCTTAAAGACTATGATAGTGACGAAATGTTGATTGACGTTTTGAAAAAATCAGGCGTTAACATTATTCACGTTCACGAAACTTGGAACGATATTCAAAACAGTCTTTTACTCACGAAAGAGTCGTCTGAAAGGCTTAAAAAGATTGTTAAACTTGCTCATGAAAGGGGAATGAAGGTTGCACCTTACTTCTCTTGGGATATTTCTTTCTTGTCTCCACTTATTGATATGAATTACGAAAGATATAAAAGAGATTGGGATGAAAACCACTACGACTTTATGCACGGATATCACACAAGATTGCCATACCAAAGGACTTACCCAACTTGCTGTAATTCTGAATATGGTGAGTTATATCTTGAAGGTATTGCAAGACTTATGGACGAGTATCATTTTGACGGAATTTATCTTGACGGAACGTACTTTATTGCACCTTGTATGAACGAAAAACACGGTTGCGGTTATAGAGACGAAAAAGGAAATTTACGTTTAAAAGCACCAATTTTTGCAAAGAGAAAAATGCTTGAAAAATTACACGATATAGTTCATAGTCGTGGCGGTATTATCAATATCCACACTGCAAACACCTTCCCTGTTCCTTTCTTAGCGTTTGCTGATAGCGTTTGGGATGGCGAAACTATTCAACCATATCTTGTTAGAGCAAAATTAGATTCAGTTCCAGACGGACACTTCCGTGCAATGTACACTGGTGTTCCATTAGGTATTCCTGTAAACACTATTATTTACACTAACTTACCTGTTTGGACTTTCCACCACTCAATTTCAACTATTTTACCATTTGGCGTTTTACCAAAAGCGTCTACTCTTGACGCAAGTGGCGGACTTGACGAGATTGCTCAAATTTGGAGAGTTTACGACAAATACGAAGTTTCTAAATGCGAATTTAAGCCATATTATGAAAACGGCGTAAAAGTTTCTAATAACAACGTAAAAGTAAGTTATTACGAAGGAAAAGACGGAATTTTAGCGATTATTGCCAACTCCGCTAAATACCCTACGGGAGATACGGAAGTAGTTCTTGAAGGCAAGTTTAAAAATGCAGTTGATACTATGACTGATAAAAAACTAGAATTAATTGACGGAAATAAATTAAGCGTTAACTTTGAATACTACGACTACTTGCTCGTTAGACTTGAAAAATAAAACTTAAAAATTGGGTGTGAAGAAATTCTTCACACCCTTTTATTTTGTAAAAATTTTAGATTTTAAACGGATTTTTTTGTTTTTTATAGGATGAATAAATTCTAGTTTATTTGCGTTTAATAAATAGGTTTTTCCTTTTACTTTTTCACCGTACAAACTGTCTGCGTAAAGTGGACTTCCTATTGAAGATAAATGCACCCTTATTTGATGTGTTCTGCCCGTAAAAAGATTAACCTTAATTAAAAACTTATTTCCCTCTAAATTTTTTATTACTTTGCACTCGGTTTTTGCGTACTGACCGCTACTATCAACTTCTCTTTTTATTGAGTCTTCACTAACTCGCTTTATTGGTTTTTCAATAATAAAGCGTTTTAATTTAGGCTTGTTTAAGACAACGCATATATAAGTTTTTTTAATTTTGCCTCTTTTAATTTGCTCGCCTAAAATACCTGCACAATACTCGTCTTTTGCAATTAAAATTATACCGCTAGTATCCTTGTCAAGCCTGTTTATCGGACGAAATGAATAGTCTAAATTGTTATATCCGTATAACATGCTTTCAATAGATTTGCTACCATTATATTTAGCCGAGTGAGTTAAAACCCCACTTTCCTTATCTATCGCAATTAAATATTCGTCTTCGTATAAAACGTTTAAGTTGTCGTTTGATATTAAGATTTTATCGTTAATTTTATCTTTCGGCAAAACTATTTTAACGTTATCTTTATATTTTAAATGGTCGTTAATATTTTTAAGTGCAATTTCGTTTACAAAAACTCCACCGAATTTAATTTTTTTGATTATTTCCAAAGAAAAATTTTTAGCCTTTAAAAACTCAAAACAAGATACGTTATTAAATTTTTTAGACACTTTGAAGCAATATTCTTTCATATTTTTATTATACAAAAAATTATTACCGTTTGCAACAGTTATAGTTAAAATTAAAAAAGCGTTAGATTTTTCTAACACTTTTCAGTTTAGTTTTTGAAAATTTCTGGTCGTAAGCCTATATTTATAAACTCATCGTTCCTA
>JAZRLL010000105.1:0-15470 GCA_045646745.1 Christensenellaceae bacterium | reverse complement strand
GGACCGGTAGCACCCGTTGCACCCGTTGCACCCGTTGCGCCAACAGGACCTTGCGGACCGACAGGGCCAATAGGTCCTTGTGGACCGGCAGGACCTTGTGGACCGGTAGGACCTTGCGGACCTACGGGACCAACGGGGCCCCTAGGACCAATTGCCGTTATAGCCAAAGTTCTTTGATTTTCGTTATTGCAACATCTATTGCAAGAATTTCTTAAATTTTGATTATTAAAGCACATTTTAATTATTACCTTTATAGTTTATTTGCTGTTTTGCACGCCGAAAACGTTAGTTCCGACATAATATAATACGTAATTGATAAATAATTTGTTAATCTATTGCTTTTTTCTTTTTTAAATGATATAATATTATGTAGTTTTATAACGTGCAACGTAAGGGAAGGTTTAAAATTGAACTATAATAAGACTTTTAGGGCGTGCTGTTTTGGATATTTCGTGCAATCATTTTCCTTTAATTTATTGCCGTTGCTGTATGTATTTTTTGTAACAAACTATAAAATTCCGTTATATTTAATCTCGTTTATTGCAACGTATGCTTTCGTTTTGCAAATCGTTATAGACTTGGTTTCGTATAAAATAATCAACAAAATTGGCTTTTTAAAAACGATATATTTATCTTGCGGGGTAAACGTTTTTGGTTTAATATTGTTAGGATTAGTTCCTTATATATTTTCATCCTATCTTCAAATATATATAGGAATAGTTGTTGCAATAACCTTTATTTCAACTAGTGCGGGTATGACCGAAGTTGTTTATAGCCCGCTAATTGAGAGTTTACCACTAAAAAACAAATCTGCAAAAATGAGTTTTTTGCACTCGTTTTATAGCATAGGGCATATATTAATCGTACTAATTGCAACGGGTTTTTTCTATTTTGTTGGAATAAAATATTGGCAAATTTTAGTTTTTTTATTAACTATCATTCCAATAACTACGATAATTTTATTTTCAAATTGTCCAATTTATTTTAAAAAAGAAGAATCCAAACGTTATAAAAGGGAGAAAATATTTAAAAATAAAACTTTTTTACTATTATTTGTGATAATTCTTTTTGGCGGAGCATCTGAAATTTCTATTGCTCAATGGATAAGTTATTTTGCAGAAAGCGGACTAAAAGTAAATAAGGCATTGGGCGATTTAATAGGCTGTTGTACCTTTGCGTTATTTATGATTATATCTAGATTATATTTTGGCAAATCTAGTAAAAAAAGAAATACGTTATTAACAATATTCTTTTGCTCAATAGGTTTAATTGCATGTTATTTGTTAAGCGTATTTTTAAAAATAAATTTACTCTCTTTATTCTTTCTTGCGTTAGGTGGATTTTTCGTTGGAATTATGTGGCCCGGAGTTTACGCAATAGCGGGCGAGATTTTTAAAGAAGGCGGAACGTTTATTTTTGCTATGCTTGCCTTGGGTGGAGATATTGGTTGCACAATCGGGCCGTTTATGGTAGGATTGGTAGCAGACGCATTTTCAATTAAAATGGGATTATTAATTGCAACGCTTTTCCCAATAATAGTATTTTTAGCAAGTGGAATTTTAATATTAAAAATTAAAAACAAAAAACTATAACCTTAAAATAAAAATTTTTAGCAAATGCAAAAATTTTAAATAAAAACTGATAAAATATAAAAATAAGGCGGAGTTTTAAATGATTAACTTAAAAAAAGTTTTAGAAAACTTCAAAATTGAAGGCGAATTAATTAGTGTTGAACCATACGGCTTTGGTCATATTAACAGCACTTATTTGGCTGTTTACAATTATAACGGTCAACAAAAAAGGTATATTTTACAAAAAATTAATACCGGATTATTTAAGAGTGTTGAAAATTTAATGAGTAATATTGCCAAAGTTTGTGATTTCAACAGAGAAAGAATTATAAAAAATGGCGGTAATCCAGACAGAGAAAGTTTAACAATAATTAGAACGAAAGACGGACAGCCATTTTATAAAAATGAAGAAGGCGAATATTACAGAGTGTATATTTTCATTGAAGATACGGTTGCGTATCAAGTAGTTCAAGAGCCAAAGGACTTTTATTATAGTGCCGTAGCGTTTGGTAATTTTGCAAATTTACTTTCAGAGTTTGACGCTTCTTCTCTTTACGAAGTTATTCCTAACTTTCATAACACGGTAAAAAGATTTAACGATTTTAAAGAAGCGGTTAAAAAAGACGCTTTCAATAGGGCAAAAGATTGTCAAAAAGAAATTGATTTTATTATGGAAAGGGAACACTACTATAATAAAATAGTTGATTTATTAAATAGTGGCAAAATGCCAACGAGAGTAACGCATAACGATACTAAACTCAACAACGTTTTACTTGACAATAAAACGGGCGAGCCTGTTTGTGTTATAGATTTAGATACAATTATGCCTGGTTCACTTTGTTATGATTTTGGCGATAGCATAAGATTTGGCTGTAATCCTTGCAGTGAAGATGAAAAAGACTTATCAAAAGTTAATTTCTCTTTTGACCTTTATAAAGTTTACCTTGAAGGTTATATGTCTACGGTTAAAGATAGCATAACTCAAATTGAAAAAGACAATTTAGCACTCGGAGCAATAATGATGACTATTGAGTGTGGTATGAGATTTTTAGCAGACTATTTAAGTGGAGACACTTATTTTAAAACACATAGAGAAGGTCAAAATTTAGACAGGGCAAGAACTCAATTAAAACTCGTTAGTGATATGGAAAAAATCTTTGATGAAATGAACGCCTTGGTTAAATAAACTTTTAGTTAAATAACGAATAAAAAAGTTGCAGAAAAACTGCAACTTTTTTTTATTGTTGAACATATTAAATTTATGAGAAAAAGAAATAAAGAACAAACCCAAATATTAAAAGAGTTATCAAACGCCGAGCCTAACGAAGTAGGCAAAATTTTAAAAAAATATTTTAATGCAAAGCGTAAAAACTTTAAAAACTAACTCTTTTTAGATTAAAGATATTTTTTAAGGTCGTTAACTCTATCTAATTTTTCCCAAGGGAAATCTGGTCTACCAAAATGGCCGTATGCGGCAGTTTGGCGATAAATAGGTCTTTTTAAATCCAAAGTTTTAATAATAGAATAAGGGCGTAAATCAAATTCTTTTTGAACTATGTCTGCAATTTCGCCGTCAGGGAGAACGCCCGTATTATTAGTGTTAATAAATACTGAAATCGGTTTTGCTACGCCTATTGCATAAGAAAGTTCTAACGTGCACTCTTTTGCCAAGCCCGCAGCAACTATATTTTTACAAATATATCTTGCCATATACGCACCGCTTCTATCAACTTTCGTTGGGTCTTTTCCGCTAAACGCACCACCGCCGTGTGGACAACTTCCGCCGTAAGTGTCAACTATAATTTTTCTTCCCGTAAGTCCGCTATCGCCGTGTGGTCCACCAATTTCAAATCTGCCTGTTGGATTAATGTAATACTTCGTGTTTTCGTCTAATAATTCAGTAGGCAGAACGCTATCTATAACGTACTTTTTAATATCTTTTCTTAATTGTTCCGTTGATACGCTTTCAGAGTGTTGAGTAGAAACGACTACCGCATCAATCCTTTTAACGACTTTTCCATCGTATTCAACGGTTATTTGGCTTTTTCCGTCTGGACGAAGGTAATCTAAAACGCCTTGTTTTCTAACTTCGGTTAATTTTTTAGTTAATTTATGTGCCAAAGTAATAGCAATAGGCATATATTCTTCCGTTTCGTCAGTAGCATAGCCAAACATAAGACCTTGGTCGCCTGCGCCAATTTTATCGGCAATATCTCCGCTTTCACGGTGTTCAACCGAACTATTAACACCCATAGCAATATCAGGGCTTTGTTCGTTTATACTAGTTATAACACCGCAAGTTTGTGCGTCAAAACCGAATTTCGCTCTCGTGTAGCCAATTTCGGTTATAGTTTTTCTAACGATTGCTGGAATATCTACGTAGGCTTTGGTTGTTATTTCGCCCATAACGAGAACTAAACCCGTACAACAACTACACTCGCAAGCAACTCTTGCTTCTTTATCCTTTTCTAAAATTGCGTCTAAAACGGCATCGGAAATTTGGTCGCAAATTTTATCTGGATGACCTTCCGTAACGCTTTCACTTGTAAAAAATTTATTCATAGTAATACCTTTTAAAAATTATTTGTGGTCATAATTTAAAAAATAAAAAAATTAGTAAAAATATTATATATCCTTTTTAATCGTTTGTCAAATACAAAGACTAATGATAAAATATATTTATGGATAATTTGTGTAATCTTTGTAAAAACAATTGCAAAGTTGATAGAAACCGTAGTATTGGTGCTTGCGGAGTTAAAAACGACGTTAGTATTGCAAAATACTATTTACACCCCTTTGAAGAGCCTATTATAAGCGGTAAAAAGGGGTCTGGAACGATATTTTTTACAGGTTGTAGTTTACGTTGTGTCTTTTGTCAAAATTACGAACTTTCAAGGGTTAAAAGGGGTAAAGTTGTTTCGGCAATAGAACTTTCTAATATTTTTAAGGAGTTAGAAGATTTAGGTGCTGAAAATATAAATTTAGTAACACCAACGCATTTTATCAATCAAATAGGGGAAGCGTTATCTATATATAAACCAGATATCCCTATCGTATATAACACTCACTCGTACGAAAATTTAGAAAGTTTAAAATATATTGATAATTTCATAAACGTTTATCTTCCCGATTTAAAATTTTTTGACGCTAACGTTTCTAAAAGATATACGGGTAAAGAAGATTATTTTTTAGTTGCAAGTGAAAACGTTAAATTTATGATGAATAGCAAAAAAACGATTATTGAAAACCAAACGTTAAAACAAGGCGTAGTAGTTAGGCATTTAATTTTGCCTATGCAAACGGGGGATAGTTTAAAGATTTTAGATTGGTTTAAAAATAACCAAAAAAACGGAGCCTATCTTTCAGTTATGTCTCAATACACTCCTTTTGGAGATATTGCAAATTTTAAAGAATTACAAAGAAAAATAACTAAAAGAGAATATGATAAGGTGTTAAATCATCTATTTTCGTTAGATATAAAAAACTGCTTTATTCAGCAGTTGAATTCGGCCAGCACGGACTATATTCCAAAATGGGATTATTAAGTTTTATAAATTATTAAACGAAATAAACCTAAAAAACGATTAAAAAATTAAAAAAGCCACTTTTGATAAGTGGCTTTTTATTTTATTTAGTTTTACTCGTCTTTATTAGACGTGTCGTTTTCTTCAACTTCTTCCGTTTTTTGAAGTTCTTGAACGTCTATAACGACTTCTTCTTCGTTATTTTCGTTTTGATTAGATTCTTCAATTACTACTTCTTCAATTTCTTCGCCAATATTTTGTGCTTCTTCGTAATCGTATTCAGAAGAGTTTTCATCTAAATCAACGTCAATTACTCTTTGTTTTTTATCAGAGATTTTCTTCATCGTTTTTTCACGAGTGGTTCTATCGTAGAAAGAAGCAACTTTACGTTCAGTTTTTCTCTTTTTCCTAATATTATTTCTAACTGCAAGAATTAAGATTACGAGAATTAATACTGCGGTTAAAATTATTGAAGAAATTTGAAGGGCAAAGTCTTCTGAAAGTTGATATCCCTCGTCTTCTTCGCTATCGGTAGTGGTATCGTTAGAAGTCGTGTTGTCAATAACGTTGTCAACGTCAATAGTTGTGAACTTAAAGAATTTAGCGATATCGTTGCCCGCATAAATTTCAGTAGGTTGATAAGTTATAGTAGTTTCAACGTCTTCACCATCAACGGTTTCTTTAAGGATAGAAGGCTCTCTCGTGTGTTCAACGCTAGTAAACACGTTGTTTTCGCCGAGTGTAGCGTATTCAGAACTATAAGCGTATTTATCTGCGTCAAACGTTGCTTCATCAGAAATAGTTTGAGTCAAATTAGGAGTTTCAAGATAAATAGTTCCTTTTGAACCTGCGCCCGTCATATCTCCGTTAAACACTTGAAGTCTATAATCAATGTCCTTATTACCCGTTGCAACGTAGAAACAAACTTCCGTCCAGCCGTCAATCTTGTGAGAGTTTTTATCAACGATTGCCTTCATTTGATAAGATTTATCTCCAAGTTCAAGTGCGTGTGGAACGAAATTGTTATTATCGTCAAGGTTAGAACTTAAAAGGTAAACGGTTGCTTTTGCGTCGCCAATAACTCTAATTTTTATACTAATTTTAGTAAACGTGTCGGACAATAAAGTGTATTTAGGAGTAATAAATGAAGAATTAGTAAATTCTTTATTGTTAAGGACTATTGCTTGTGAATAGTCGTTTCCTTGTGATTTAAGTTCGGTTGCGAACACGTCAAGTCCGTCTAATTCAACGTTATTCGTTCCGTATTTAGTGCCGTTAATATATTTACTATTAATGATACCGTAATTTACTTTCGTATCGTCTTCGCATTTAAAGTTTAAACCACTAACGTAGGTGTAAGGTTCTTTATCAATAATAAATTCACCGTTTTTATCAAGAACTACGTTATAAACGTCTGAGCCTTGATTATCTCCATCGCTATTAGAGTGGTTTAGTTTATCGCCGTAAACGGTAATTTTCTTATTATTAGAGAAGTTTATATCGCTAGTAAGTTCTTCGGTAGTGTCTGCAACTTGAAGGTTAGCAATAAGAGCGTAGCCTTCTTGTAAATCGTAGTAATCTTCAACGTAGGAAGAAATTTCACCGAAAGAAATTAAGATATTATAGTTAACTTCGTCTTCGGTAGGGTTATTGATTACGATAGAATATTTAACCCAATCGCCGTAGTTTTTATCGTCTTCTTTAACTTCCGTTTCAAAAGAACTGAAAGCAGAAAGGTATTTTGAAGTTAAATCTTTTGCGTTAGCGTCTAAAATTTGAACTGACGCTTTGTTTGAACTATTAAACTTTGCGTCAACTTTTGCAAAGAAGGAAATATATTGATAACTTTCGCCTGCTATCGTAATACTATCTGATTTGAAAGTTGCAGAAGACGCTTTGTCTTTTTCAAAGTTCATATAGATTAAAGAAGGATTTGTATCGCCAATTTCAGAAACGTCGTCTAAACTTGTTCCCAAAGACGATTTATGTGTGCTATTCATATTAGATAAAGTAGAAACGCCTGAAATCCTGTCCTTTTCAATATCGTCAACCGTATTGTTTATAAGGTGAGTGTTATACTCAATAATTCCGCTAACGTTTTTATAACTTGAAGTTGCAAGGTTAGTAGTGTAGTCAAGTTCGTAAGATACGGTAGTAAAGTTATTAAGAACCGTGTCGTGATTTTCGGCTTTATTTCCGTTATCAACGTAATTTGTAACGTCTTTACAATCAAGGTAAGTTAAAGAGTCCTTATTTACCGAAGTTAAAACGCCTTTATCATTAAGTTGAGCGTACTCTGGTTTAGTATAAGTTTTAAAGTTAACGTTATCAAAGAAAGCGTATCCTTCAACGTAGTCTTGTTTAGCAGTTCCGTTTCCTTTACCTAAACCAAGAGTTAAAGTAAAAGACGTGTTAGCAAAGTTAGAACCCTTAATATAAATGTTATATAAAGCCCACTCGCCGTTAGTGTTAATATTGTCAATATAAACTCCACTGTATTCGTTTGAGTTAACTTTATCGTCTAATTTGATGTAAGCGCCAACTTTATCTTTGGTTAAACTGCTAACGTCAACCGTTTTAATCCACAATGAAAGCACGCCGTATTTATCAGCAGAAATACTTAAAGATGAAGAAGATTTAAACATTTGAGCAGTACCTTCTTTATCCCCCGTAGTATTATTAATCATTAAAACTTTATTTCCAGAAGCGTTAGGGTTAAATCTTTTTTCGCTGTCTTCATTATACAAATAATCGTTTTTAACGAGTCCGTAGTAGTACGGAGTGTAAGGATTAACCGAAGGCTTATTATCTCCCGTTAACTTATCAAAAGAATCGTCGGTTGTATCAATAATTCCTGAAAGTCCTTTTGATTGGTCAACTTGCGTTTTATCGTAATCGTAAGACTTGGTCCAATTAATTGAAGTATTGTAAGGATAAGTCGTATCGTCTTTCGTATTAAATTCAAAGTCGCCGTTTTTAATTACTTGATAGTCGGTAATAGTGGTTGATGTTTCAGTTTTATCGTCATCGTCGGTCGTAGTAGAAGTAGAATCACTACACGCAGTTGCAATAGCCAAAGATAAAGCCATTAAAACTGAAAGAAATATTATTGCCAACTTTTTGAAATTAGTTTTTAAATTTAAGTACATAAGCCACCTTTTCAAATTAGTTTTTTGTGTTTCAAGAACAATATAATAGATACTACACCTATTATAATTTAATTATATTATTTATTAAGTATAACTTATTTTATTATAAATTGCAATAATATTAACTAAATTAAATCAAAAAAATTAAGGATAATCACGAGCGTTTTTATAAAAACTGACAATTTTTCTAATTTTTTTTATTTTTGACTAATTTTTATAGTTATGCAAATAATTATTTTATGAAAGATTTTTTTAAAAGGAAAAGCGTTTTAGGTATAATTAGCGGAAGCGTAGTAGGGTTTATAAACGGATTTTTTGGTGGTGGCGGCGGTATGATAGTAGTTCCTATTTTAACAATACTATTTTGCTTAACTGAAAAGCAAGCCCACGCAACTGCAATCGCTATAATTTTACCCGTTTCCCTAATTAGTTCAGTCATTTATATTTTTAACGGACATTTTAATTTTAATAGCGGTTTAGCCGTTTTAATCGGAGTTGTTTTAGGTGGGGTGATAGGAGCGTTTTTACTCAAAAAATTGAGTAATAATTCCATTGTAAAAATATTTGCAATAGTTATGGCAATAGGCGGAATAAAAATGCTATTTTTTTAGGAATTATACTAAATTTTACATATATGTTAAATCAAATTATTTTATTTATAGTTGGCGTTGTCGGTGGAGTTTTAGGCGGTATGGGTATGGGTGGCGGAACAATTTTAATCCCCCTTTTATCAATATTCAATTTAGTATCTCAAAAGCAGGCGCAAGCAGTTAATTTAATATCCTTTATTCCAATGGCGATAGTAGTTCTTATTATCCACGTAAAAAACAAATTAGTAAAGGGAGAAAATATTTTTTTCATAATAATTCCAGCAAGCATTTTTGCAGTTTTAGGCAGTCTAATTTCCACTTTAATCGGCGGGGATATTTTAAAAAGAATATTTGGCGGATTTTTAATACTTTTGTCGGTTTTTGAATTGTTTTCAGATAAAATTTTAAGCAAATTTTTAAAAAGTTCAAAAAACGGGAAGATATAAAGAAAAAAATAAAAATATTTAAATAAATTTTTTTAAAATTGCTCTTGAAATCAAGACTTTTTTGTTGTATAATGTTTTCATAGGAAGTTTTGCTCTAACTTATAGATGGGCGGTAAATACATTTTTATATAGGAGATTACAAAGTTGGAAAAAATCGGAATAATTGATTTAGGTTCAAATACTGCAAGGCTTGTTATAGTAGAAATGCTTGGAGACGGGCATTTTATGGTTATTGACCAAATCAAAGAAAGTGTAAGACTTGGTAAAGATATGGAGCGTGATGGTTTTTTAAAACCACAACGTATTCAAGAAACCATAAAAACACTTAAAATGTTTAGAAAATTGTGTGATGCTTATGAAATTGAGCGTATTATAGCGGTTGCAACAGCCGCTGTTCGCCGTGCAAAAAATCAACGCAGTTTTTTAGATGAAATAGTTGCAAACACGGGTATTAAATTAAAAGTTTTATCAGCAGAAGAAGAAGCGACTTACGTTTATCGTGGCGTTATTAATACGATGGATATCCCAAAGGGATTAATTTTAGAAATTGGTGGCGGTAGCACCAAAGTTATATATTATAATAGAAGAAACTTATTAAACTACGAAACTTTGCCTTTTGGCGCGGTAACGTTAACAGACTTATTTGGTAACGACGGATTAACTCAACAAGAACAAGCACAAAAAATTGAAGATTTTATAACCGAACAATTATCAAGAATTGATTGGATTAAAGATATTGACCCAGAAACTCAACTTATAGGTTGTGGTGGCTCGTTTAGAAATCTTTGCAAAATTGTTAAGATGAAGAATAAGTGCGCCCTTCCACTTTTACATAACTATAACGTTAAGTATTCTGATTTTGACTCTGTTTACGAGATGATTAAGGGACTTGACCTTGACAAAAAGAAACGAATTAAGGGAATTTCTTCGTCAAGGGTAGACCTTTTACCATCAGCATTTGCTATAATTCACGCATTTACGAATTACTTGCATTTTGATAACATTGTTATTTCCGCTTGCGGATTAAGAGAAGGCATAATGTTTAATTACGCCGTTCCATTAACGGTAGAAAAACCTATTTCAGACGTTTTAGGTTATAGTTTACAAACTCTCGTTAAATACCATAACTGCAACGAAAAGCATAGCGAACAGGTTGTTAATTTAGCCGTTCAATTATTTAAACAATTAAGAGTGCTTCATAAATTCCCACGTCAATGCTTAAAAATATTAAAGGTTGCGGCGTATCTTCATAATACCGGCTCTACGATTAAATATTACGACTATCAAAAACACACTAGTTATATAATTCTAAATTCAAGTTTATACGGCATTTCGCAAAGAGACGTCGTTTTGGCTGCTATGGTAGTTGCAAACTATAAAAACGATGATTTCTCACTTCAAAACTTGGTTACTTATAAAGAATTTATCAGCGAAGAAGACGTTGAAATTATTAGAAAATTAGGTGTTATTTTAAAAATCGCCGTAAGTTTAGATAGAAGTATGTCTTCTTGCGTTCAAACCATTAATTGCGACGTGTTGGGCGACTCCGTAATAATGAAAACCGAAGTAGACGGCGATGCAAGTTTAGAAATTAAAGATGCGCTTTCTTCTCAACAAGATTTTAAGCGAGTGTTTAAGAAGAACCTAGAAATCCTTTAAACCGATATATACTTCGTTATGCTTCGTTTCTGTAAAATTTAAAGACTTCAATAACCAAAAAGGTTAATTTCACCCTTTAAATTTTACGAGCCTTGCCTAGTCGCTTTTCCCGTAGGGAATTGCGACAACTAAATAAATCCGTAAACGGATTTGTGAGATTTGCCTATCGGCAAGTGATATTGCTAACGCAGTGATATCTTGCTACGCAAGGTTAAGGATTTATTTAATATAACTTTGGCTTTGCCAAAATATCACGCCAACGGCATATAACTTTTAGCCACAAGGGTAAAAATACAACTAAAAAACCGCAACTTGCATTTCAAATTCAAGTTGCGGTTTTGTTTACTATAACTATTTGTGTTAGCAAATAATAAAACTGTTTACTCTCTCAAATTTATTTAGATTTTGCGTCAAAAATTATATTGCAAATATCTTGTGCAAAGTCTTGTTCGTGGCAAACTAAAATTATAGCGCCTTCGTATTTAATAAGTGCTTCTTTAAGTGCGTTTTTAGCCCTAACGTCTAGGTGGTTAGTAGGCTCGTCTAAAATAAGCAAGTTAGAAGGGGTATTGCAAAGCACTGAAAGTTTAGTTCTAACTTGTTCGCCACCACTCATATTAGATATTGGCTTGGTTGCAAGTTCGCCTTTAATTCCAACTTTTGCAAGTTCAGACCTTTGTTCTTTATAATTTGCTCTTGGAAAAAATTCGTTATAATATTGCATTGGGCTCATATTCGGATTTTCAAAATCAAGTTCTTGATTTAAAAGGGCTAATTTAGTTGCTAAATGGAACTGAAAACTGCCGTTTCTTGCTGGAATTTTTCTGGTTATAGTCTTAATAAAGGTGGTTTTTCCAACGCCGTTAGTTCCCCTTATCCACAATTTATCGTTTGATTTTAAATGAATATCAATAGGGGGTATAAGCGTTTTATCGTATCCGACTTCTAAACCTTTTATCACTAAAAAGTCTTTACTATTAACGGGAATATACGGAAAATTAAACACTGCGTCGTAAATTGTTATAGGCTTTTGCATAACTTCTATTCTATCAAGCATTTTCTTTCTTGAATTAGCCATACCCGCAGTTGCCGCTCTCGCCTTATTTTTGTCAATATAATCTTGCATTTTTTTAATTTCTAATTGTTGGCGATTATATTCTTCTTCGTATTGTTTTGCGTTCATTTCTCTTTGAACGGAAAATTGCGAATAATTGCCTGAATATTTTTTAATATTTCCGTTTTCTATATTAATAATAAATTTACAAACGGAATCTAAAAAACTATTATCGTGAGAAATTACTAAAAAGGTTTTTTTGTAAGCGTTAAGATATTTTTTAAGCCACTCAATATGTTCAATATCTAAAAAGTTAGTGGGCTCGTCAAGAAGCATGATATCAACTTCTTCAAGTAAAAGTTTAGTTAGCATAACTTTTGCTCTTTCGCCACCGGAAAGTCTTGAAATTAAGGTATCGTAGCCAAAAGAACTAACACCAAGACCGCCTGCAACCTTTTTAATTTTAGAGTCTAAATCGTAAAACCCAGAATCTTCTAATTGTTCTTGAAGCCTAGAAGACTTATCAATTAATTTATTTAACTCGTCTTCATCAGTCGTTTCGCCCATTTTAAGATAAATATTTTCAAGTTTTTCGTTTAATTCAAATAAAAAATTAAAAGCGGAGTAAAGATATTGCATAACCGTTAAAGAGCGGTCAATATCTGCGTGTTGGTCAAGGTATCCCCATCTTGCAGATTGTTGGCGTAAAACTTCGCCTTCGTCTTGTGAAAGTTTACCCGCAATTATATTTATAAAGGTTGTTTTTCCTGCGCCATTTAATCCCACCACGCCGATATGTTCGCCGTTATTAACCGAAAGCGAAGCATTGTTAAACAAAAATCTATCTTCGTAGCGGTGAGTTAAATTTCTAATTTCTAAAACACTCATACGAAATATTATATAAGATTTAAAAAGTTAGGTCAAGTATTTGAAAGTTTAAAAAAATTGTGATATAATCAAAATATGGAAAAATATAAATATAAATTTACAAGTTTAATAATTAGTTTATTAGTATTAGGTCTAGTAGTTGCTATTGCGTGTGTTGGCTATAATAGTTTTAGATTTTTTAAAATGATTTTAAACGGCTTAGTGCCATCGGTATACAATTATTTAACTATAATTTTAATCGCATTATTATCATTAGCGTTTATAGTGATAGTTATTTCAATGCTAATATCTTCGCACTATGAAATTAAAAACGAACTTTTGATTTTAAGATTTGGCGTCATCAAAACCATTTATTCAATCGGCGATTTTAAAGAAATAAAATTTTATAAAAATCAAAAGAAATTATTTTTAGTTTTTAAAGATGATAATCTAATTTCAATAAATATTTATAGCGAACTATATGAAAAGTTTATAGAAGACGTAAACAAAGAAAATAAAGACCTTTTATTTATTCAAATTTCAGACGATATAAATAAGGATAAAGCGTAAAAATTCAAAAAGCCTTTGCGAGTATGCAAAGGCTTTTTTATTTTTAAAATATCTAATTAAACTCCACTATAAGCAGAGAAACCGCCGTCAATAGGAATAACCGTACCCGTAACGAAACCGCTAGCATTATCGTCAGCAAGCCAAAGTAAACAACCTATAAGGTCGGAAATTTCGCCGAATTTTTTCATTGGCGTAGCCGTTAAAATTTTGTTAGTTCTTGGTGTAGGAGTGCCGTCTTCATTAAAAAGCAACGCTTTATTTTGGTTAGTAACGAAAAAACCTGGGGCAATAGCATTACATCTAATTTGACAAGGAGCAAAGTGAACAGCAAGCCACTCGGTAAAGTTAGAAATACCAGATTTTGCCGCTGAATAAGCAGGAATTTTAGTAAGTGGTCTGTATGCGTTCATAGAAGAAATATTAATAATATTTCCGCCCGTTTCAACCATATCTATTGCAAAAACTTGTGTAACTAAAAATGCAGAAGTGATATTTAAATCAAAAACGAACTTAAAGCCGTTTTCATCAATATCAAAGAAAGTTTTAACGTCTTTAACGTCTTTGGTCATATATTCAATATCGGTAGTTGCTTTTGGACTATTTCCGCCAGCGCCGTTTATCAAAAAGTTAACCTTTCCAAAACTCTCGTTTATTACGTTTTTTGCTTCTTTAATGCTTTCTTTATCCAAGCAATTACATCTAACTGCTATTGCGTTTTCGCCGATTTCGTCAGCATATTTTTTTGCAGCGTCATAGTTAATGTCTAAAAGAGCAACTTTTGCTCCGCAAGTTGCAAGGGCTTTTGCCATTTCGCTACAAATAATCCCGCCTGCACCCGTTACTACTACGACTTTATTAGTCAAATCTACTTTAAAAGGTAATTTCATAATAATCTCCTTATTTCTCCAAATTATTTTTTCATTTTTTGAACGGCTTCAAAAACGCCTTGAAGATAGCAAGCACCCATAGCCCTATCATATAAGCCGTAGCCAGGTTTAGCATCTTCACCCCAAACGTTTCTTCCGTGGTCAGGGCGGAGATATCCTTCAAAGCCGTTTTCTTCAAGGGCTTTAACTATTTCAAAAATATCAACGTTGCCTTCTTGCGTTTGGTGTCCGTTCTCATAAAAATCAGTTTCGTTAGTGTATTTTAATTGTCTTAAATGAGCAAAGTAAATTCTCTTTGCGTATTTACCAGCCATTTTTGGCAAATCGTTAAATCTACCAGCACCCAACGAACCCGTACAGAAAGTTATTCCGTTGTGCATATTAGGAACGGCTTTGAAAAGTCTATCGTAGTCTTCTTCACGACCAACTATTCTTGGTAAATCAAAAATATCCCAAGGTGGGTCGTCTGGGTGAACGGCAAGGTTAACGCCAGATTCATCACAAGCAGGCATAACTGCGTTTAAGAAATAAACGAAGTTTTCAAAGAGTTTTTCGTGAGTCATACCTTCGTATTCTTTTAATAAGCCGTTTAATTCTTCGCTAGTATAACTTTCGTCCCAACCAGGTAAACGCAAATTGTGTTTGTCAAGTTTAGAAAAATCTTCTTCGCTATAAGAAAGAGAAGTAGAGCCGTCTAAATGCTTGTAGTAAAGGTTAGTTCTAAACCAGTCAAAAACAGGCATAAAGTTATAGCAAATACATTTAACACCTGCTTTTCCGCAGTTTATAATATTTTGCTTATAGGCTTCAATATATTTATCTCTCGTTGGTTTTCCAAGTTTAATGTCTTCGTGAACGGGAACGCTTTCAATAACTTCCATTTCAAGACCTTGGTCGTTGCACAATTTTTTAAGTTTTAAGAGTTTTTCAAGTGGCCAAACTGCACCAACGGGCTCATCGTAAACGGCGGTTACAACCCCCGTCATACCTTGAATTTGTTTAATGTGGTTAAGTGGAATACAATCGTTTTCACCATACCAACGAAAGGTCATTTTCATAGATTTTCTCCTTTAAAAATAATTTTAATTAAATAAATATTTTTGCTTTTACAAAGCAATACGCAAATTAACACTACATTATTTTTGCGCATCAT
>JAZRLL010000104.1:0-3145 GCA_045646745.1 Christensenellaceae bacterium | reverse complement strand
TAAAGAATTTTAGCAAGGGATAAAAGTCCCTTACTAAAAATTCCATCGTCGTTACAAATTAAAATATTCATAATTATACGGGATATACCGAAGTTTTTACTAAATCTGCATCAATTTTATCCTTTTTAGCAAGCCTATATTTAAAGAAGTTAATTGCAACTTGATTAAATAATGCGTAAGATAAAACGTCTTCTTCTTGGGTATAATATTCCTTTATTTCTTCTTTAAATTTCTCGTATTCTGGTTTAATATCGTCAGCAGGTCTATAATCAATACGTTTTTCATTGCCTAAAATACGTTTATAAATTTCTTTATCTGGCTCCGTGGTTAATTTACCGTATTCGCCTTTCATTAAAGCTTTAAACTCTTTGGTAACCATTTTATACCTTTCGCCTTGTAAAACGTTTAATACTGCCTGAGTTCCTACGATTTGGCTAGTTGGCGTAACGAGTGGCGGATAACCACTATCTTTTCTAACGTTAGGAACTTCACTTAAACACTCGGTTAAAAGTTCTAATTTACCCGCTTGTTTAAGTTGCGACATAAGGTTAGAAAGCATACCGCCCGGAACTTGATAAATTAAGGTATTAACGTCAACTTGCCTTACTTTTGGATTTAAAATCCCATCGTCTTCAAGTCTTTTTGCAACTTTTTTGAAATGTTCGTTAATAGGAACGAGTTTTTCAATATCTAATCCCGTATCGTAAGGAGTTCCTTGTAAAGTAGCAATTAAAGGCTCGGTTGCAGGTTGAGACGTTCCGTTTCCCATAGCCGATAAAGCACAGTCAACGATATCACAGCCCGCTTCAATAGCCTTTAAATAAATCATATCACCCGTTCCCGTAGTGTTGTGAGTATGTAAATGAATTTTAGTTTCAGGCTTTAAAACTTTTTTCATACCACTTATGATATCGTAGGTAGTGTATGGAAGCAAAATGTTTGCCATATCTTTTAAACAAATATTGTCTGCACCCATATCTTCTAAAATTTTTGCTTTTTTAATGAAATATTCGTTAGTATGAAGCGGACTCGTAGTATAACAAATGGTTGCTTCACAAATTCCGCCGTATTTTTTAATTGCCTTCATAGCAACTTCCATATTTCTTTCATCGTTTAAAGCATCAAAAACCCTTATTACCGACACACCGTTTTTAATTGAGTATTCAATAAATTTTTCAACTACGTCATCAGAATAATGCTTATAACCTAATAAATTTTGTCCTCTTAAAAGCATTTGAATCGGGGTTTTTTTGATATATTTTCTTAAAATTCTAAGTCTTTCCCAAGGGTCTTCGTTTAAAAATCTTAAACAACTATCAAAAGTTGCGCCACCCCAGGCTTCAATAGAATAATAACCCACGTTATCAAGTTGTTCTAAAACGGGTATCATTTCTTCAAGTTTCATACGAGTTGCAGCCTGTGATTGATGTGCGTCTCTTAATATCGTTTCTGTAATTAATACTTTTTTAGTCATTTTTTATCTCCTAATTAAGCGTAAAGTGCTAATAAAACACCTGCGGCAATCGCAGAGCCAATAACGCCTGCAACGTTTGGTCCCATTGCGTGCATTAATAAGTGGTTGTTTGGATTTTCTTCCCTACCAACGTCTTGCGAAATTCTTGCAGCCATAGGAACGGCGGAAACTCCCGCAGAACCTATAAGTGGATTGATTTTTCCACCAGAAAGTTTATTCATTAATTTTGCTACTAATAAACCACCAACCGTACCTAACGAGAAGGCTATAAGTCCTAAGCCAATAATCATTAAAGTATCAAGTGATAAAAATACCGAACCAACCGCCTTTGAACCAACCATTACGCCCAAGAAAATAGTAACGGTGTTCATAAGTCCGTTTTTAGCAGTTTCAACAAGTCTATCGCAAACGCCACTTTCTTTAAGTAAATTACCAAGCATAAGCATACCTAAAAGCGGAATCGCGTCTGGTAAAATTAGACCAACAATTAGCGTTGTTAAAAGCGGAAATACAATTTTTTCTACTTTTGAAACCTTTCTTAATTGTTCCATTTTTATCGCTCTTTCTTTTTTAGTTGTCAATAGTTTCATAATTGGCTTTTGTATAAGCGGAATTAACGCCATATAAGAGTAAGCCGCTATCGCTATTGCAGGAAGTAAATCTTCTGCTAATTTTTTAGTAACGTAAATAGCCGTAGGACCATCTGCCCCACCAATTATTGCAATTGCACCTGCCTGAGCATTTGTAAAACCAAGTAAAACGGCTCCAAGGAAGGTAAGAAATATTCCTAATTGTGCAGCAGCACCCATAAACATGCTTTTTGGATTTGCAATAAGCGGACCAAAATCCGTCATAGCACCAATTCCAAGGAAAATTAGTGGTGGGAAAATTACCCAATCAACGCCTTTATATATATAGTAAAATAATCCAAAATCGCTAATAATCGTTTCGTTTGAAATAGATAGCGTTTGAACTATTTCGCCATTTGGCAAAACGCCTTGAACGTTATAAGAAAGTCCGTTTGAAAGCTCAATAACCCCACTATTTCCATTTAATAATGATTTTAGTGATTCTAAACTATCAGCGTTAAAAAGTGATAAAATCTCTTGTAAACTGCCCCTAGCAACTTCGGTGTTTGAAAGATTATCAGTTACAATATAACCTTTTTCGCCAAATAAAATTCTATATGACCCCGGAATATTAACTATAAACATACCAAATGCAATAGGTAATAAAAGTAAAGGTTCAAATTTTTTAACTATGGCTAAATAAACTAAAATAAAGGAAATTAAAACCATCACTATATTTTGCCAAGACGAATCTCCACCAAATAAAGAATAAATTCCCGTACTTTGCCATAAATTTTCTATTTGACTAATGCTTGATTGCCAAATATTACAAAGTGAGTGTAAACTTAACATTTTTACTCCTTAAATTAACCAATAATAGCCATAACGTCTCCTGTTTCAACGTTTGAACCAACAGACGCTTTAAAAGATACTACACCACTACAAGATGCTGTAATATCGTTATCCATTTTCATTGCTTCTAAAACTAAAATAACATCGCCTTCGTTTACTTTATCCCCTTCTTTAACCTTATATGACTTAATCATACCAGGCATTGGAGCAGTAATTTTAGTGCCGTTTGCTACTGTTTGACTATTGCTTT
>JAZRLL010000103.1:0-6180 GCA_045646745.1 Christensenellaceae bacterium | reverse complement strand
TAATAAAACCTTTTTTGTTTACAAAAATTTTAAAAACGAAGTTAAAACGGAAGAAATCATCAAACGTTTATTAACTCTTAATAAAACCGTTTGCCACCCTTTAATAATTGAAAAGGACATGTTTGCGGTAAAACCAACTTCTAAAAATTTCGTTTTAGATAAATTCTCAATTCCCGTTCCCAAAGATTACGAAGTTATTAGCGAGGTTGACGTTGCTATTATTCCGCTTATTGCTTGCGACACTCAAAAAAATAGATTGGGCTTTGGAAAAGGGTATTACGATAGATTTTTAAAAGATAAGACTATATTAAAAATTGGACTTTGTTATGATTTTCAAGTCGTTGAAAATTTAAAGCCTAACGCTTGGGATATTCCCCTTGATATTATAATTACTGATAAACGAATAATTAAATAACTAAAAAATAAAATTTGGACGCTAAACTGCGTCCAAATTTTTATTTTTTTAATTTCGTTATTTAAATTTTTATTTTTGGGATTTTTTAAATTCTTCAAATAAGGTTTTTGATATTTTTTTAAATACTTGCTTATCTACCTTAACGACTTTTCTATCGTAAGTGATAATTCCGTTAGTTTCGTCTTCAACGTCGCTAATTTGAGTTAATACTACGCCGTCAAGCCCACTTTTAATTGCGGGAACTACTTGGTTGTAGTATAAGTTTTCAATTTCGCTCATAAAATTTTCACTAGTGCAGTTTTTGTAGCCGTAAGTGTTAGTCAAATTATACGAGTTTTCGTTGATTTTATAAGAATATCCACCAAACTCACTTAAAATTAAAGGTTTACTTTCTTCCTTTT
The DNA here is from genome assembly GCA_045646745.1 of Christensenellaceae bacterium. GTDB lineage: Bacteria > Bacillota > Clostridia > Christensenellales > Borkfalkiaceae > HGM11412. The sequence goes on along the minus strand of JAZRLL010000103.1, from coordinate 5,364 downwards.
TAGTAAGGCGAATAGGTTTAAAATAAACGTGCTCACTTTGAACGTCACTTTCGCTATCAAAAAACCAACCGGAAGTCGTATCAAAAATTTTAGTATCGTCTAATTTTTTTAAGGTCTTATAAATTTCAGTTCCGTCAGTTTGTCCCCAACCCTCGTTAAAAATCGTATAATATAAAACGGATGGGTGATTATATAACTTTTCAATAGTTTTTTTAGCACTATCTAAAAATATCTCTTTTTGAATTTTAGTAGGCTTGCCTATCTTTTTGTTTTTAAGCCCAAGCGTTGGCAAAACCGTGTCTAATATAAAAGAATACTTACCGTTGTTTACCATATCTTGCATTACGATAATTCCGTATTTATCGCAATAATAGTAAAATATTTCAGGCTCAATTTTAATGTGCTTTCTAATGGCGTTAAATCCAAGTTCTTTACAAAGTAAAATATCATTTAAAAAGCCCTTTTCGTTTGCAGGAAGATAAATTCCTTCCGGATAGTAGCCTTGGTCTAAAATTCCGTTTAAAAACAACGACTCGTCGTTAAGATACATTTTGCCGTTTGCAATTTTAATTTCTCTAAGGGCAAAATACGAGTAAACTTTATCTTCCCCACTAATAAGCGCAAATTCGTATAAGTGCGGACTGCTTGGCGACCAAAGTTTTGGCTCGCTAATTTCTATCGTTATGCTCTGACCTTCAAAATGATAACTTTTACCATCTAAAACTACCGATTTTTTATTTTGTCCACCCACTACTTTAATAGTTATGCTATTTTTTATTGGAATAAGTTTTATATCTTTTATATATTCGTTTGGAACTTGTTCAACGAACACCGATTGCCATATACCGCTTATAGGCGTATACCACATACCGCCCCTTTTGTGTTTTTGCTTTCCGTAGGGGTAGTTAAAGTCAAGATTATCTATAACCTTAACGACGATTTTATTTTCGCCTAATTTAACGAATTTAGTTATATCATAACTAAAAGATAAATATCCACCCTTGTTTTCGCCAACGAAATTATCGTTTACTATAACTTGTGAAATGCAATCAACAGCACCAAAATTAATAAGGGTTTTGCCGTTTAAACTCTCTAAATTAAAAGTTCTAGCGTACTCTAACACTTCGCCTTTTTTAGTTATTCTTTTTATCCTAGATAATTCACTTTCAACGGGAAAAGGAACTATTACTTTTGAATCAAGTAAAGTTTTATCCCCTTTTTTAACCTTTAAATCCCACTCTCCATTTAGGTTTATAAAAGAATCTCTTTTAAATTGTGGGCGTGGATATAACGAGAACGGGATTTTATCAACTTTTAAGTCCGTTTTTAAATCGTTAATTATTACTTTCCTTTTTCTTAATAATAAAATTATATAAGGAATTAATATAAGTATTGGAATTAACGCACCTAAAAATATATCGGAAGTTGGAATAAATGAATACGTTCCGTCATTTCCTAAAACCGTTTCTTTACCGCTTAAAATTAAGTTTCCTATAAACGGGCCTATTATTCCTGGAAGAAGTACTTGCGAAACTATTCTAACGCCTTGTAATCTTCCCGCTTTGCCTTCTTCGGTATTGTCTCTAATTTTAGCGCCGAATACAGCCATGCCCGATAAATATCCGCTCATCATAAATAAAGAGCCTATAAATACGGGGATTGTAGTTTTGAAAAAGAGCAATAATAAATATCCTAAAATAAGCCAGCCTAAACTAAAAATAATTGAGTAAAAGAAGCCTTTTTTATCATAAACTTTACCCCATAGAAAAGTTATTAGCGAAGCAATTATTATAGCGGGTGCCATAATTAAAACGTAATCTTTTATGCCTAGCGAAACTTCGTAATAAATAATTAAGTAAGGCATAAATATTTGTATTGATATATTAAAAATTATAAAGGCAACTAGTGATAAATATAAAGTTTTGTTCTTTTTTATGGTAGAAGGTAAGAAACTATATACTACACTTTTAAAATAGCCTACGTCGTCTTTCTTTAAAGCGGGTTCTTTAATTACGAAAAGACCAATTACACCAATTAAAATTACCACTATTCCAATAACCGAAAATATTATAGACCAACTATTAACTTTATCTAGGTTAAAAGCCATAAAACCGCCAAAAACAACTAAAATAGCAACGAGTGGCATCATAGAGTTAATTCCCTCTGCCGTGCCCCTATTAGTTTCGTCGGTAGAATCGGTTAACCAAGCGTTAAAAGCAGCGTCGTTTGCAGAAGAACCGAAAAAGGTCATTAAGCAGTCCATTATTATAACAAGTGAAATTGCAAGAGCCGAAACGGAAACTACGCTTCCAAATAAAGCGCTAATTACGTCTTGTCTAATTAAAGCAAAAGAAAATATTGATATACCCCATAAAATATATCCGCTAACCATAAACAATTTTCTTTTACCAATTTTATCAGATAACGCACCTATAAAAATTGACGTCAAAGTTGCGGAAACGGCGCTTGCCATTACCATTAAAGAAATATCACTTGCACTTGCTTTAAAAATTTTGTAGATGAATACGTTAAAATACATATTTTCAACTACCCAAGCGACTTGTCCAATCAAACTAAATATAATAAGCGTTATATAAAAATTTTTTGAAAGTTTAGTCTTTTCCATATTAATACCCACCTTTATTGTTGACTATTATTTAAATTATAATACTCAATATTCATGAAATACAGCATTAAATACTTCTTTGTTTTTCGTCTTAAAGATGCTATTTTGAAAATAAATATATCCGTTGCTTCCCATAATAATACCCAAGCAACAATATCTATTGCTTCCGCCCAAAGCAAACGATTAAAATAGTATTCAATAAAAATTGAAGTGCTTAAAACTAATAAACCAAAAAAAACTAATATCAATGAAATAAGGTTGTATTTTTTAATTTCTGATTTTGAAGAAATATATTTTTCTTGATAATATTCCTTTACTGCGACATCGTATAACTTTTGTTCTTCGTTATCAATGCAATCACTACAAATTTTTAAATTAATTTTATTTTTTGAGTGAATATTTTCAACCCTATTTTCTAAAAACGTGGCAACTTCTTCACTGATAACGGGGGTTATGCTATTTGAAAAAGTAGATAAAAAATTATCGTCGTTTTTTACCACCATTTCAATAACGGAATTTTCATTTAAATTAGTTTTACCTTTGTTTAACTTATTTTTTATTTGTTTTTCAGCATTTTTTAGTTCGCTTAACACAACTAATCTCCTTATAGTTTTTGTTTAGTCTTTTATAAAAAACCACCCTATAATTAATCTAGGGCGGATAACTTTTGTTCTTTTATTTTTATCACTTTAATTCAAGCGAGCGATTATAAGACGCCTTAACTACTTCGTCTAAAATTTTGTAAATATCGTTTTGGCGCATTTTTTCAACGCCTTCAATCGTCGTTCCTTTTGGACTACAAACAACGTCAATTAACGTTTCAATATCTTTATCACTATTTTCTACGAGTTTTGACGCTCCTTCCATAGTTTTTAAGGTGTATAATAACGCCTTCTTCTCATCTAAACCCAAGGATTTCGCACTTTTAGAAAAGGCGTCAATTAAAATATAGGTGAAGGCTGGTCCGCAACCTGATAACACGCTTGCAACGTCTATTTTGTCTTCTTCAATTTGGTCTAAAAAGGCAATACCATTTAAAAAGGATAAAAAATCTTCTTTATGCTTATTCCCAATTAAATTATTAAAAGTATACAAAACTACACCACTATTTACAGAGCAAGGCATATTTGGCATAATTCTAATAACGGGAATTTTTTTGTTCACGAATTTTTCTATACTTGAAATTTCTAAACCCGCCGCCATAGTTATTAAAACGGTTTTTTCGCTTAAAAATTCACTCGCTTCATTTAAAACGCTTTCCATTACTTGTGGTTTAACCGCTAAAAATACATATTCACTATTTTCACAAACTTCTTTTAAGTTTACTAAATTTACGCCTTTACTTAAAAAAGTTTTAACCTTTTCGGGAAATTTTTCACTAACGGCAACGAGTTTAGGTTCAACGTTTTTAATAACGCCACCTAAAAGCACTCCGCCCATATTTCCGCAACCAATAAACCCAACTTTATATTTCATAATTCACCTATCTTGTTTGACCTTTGCCTAAAATTACGTATTTGTAAGTGTTTAATTCGTTTATACCCATAGGGCCACGTGCGTGAAGTTTTTGAGTTGAAATTCCAATTTCTGCACCGTTTCCAAATTCACCGCCGTCAGTAAATCTCGTTGATGCGTTAACGTAAACGCTCGTACTATCTACAAACTGAATAAATTTCTTTGCGTTTTCACTATTTTCCGTTATTATTGCTTCGCTGTGATGAGTTGAGTGGCTTTCTATATGCGAAATTGCTTCATCAACGTCTTTAACGACTTTAACTGCTAAAATATAGTCTAAAAACTCGGTATTAAAGTCTTCTTCCGTTGCTAAAACGCCGTCTATTACCTTTGAACTCTTTTCACAAAGCCTAAATTCAACGGGAGTTAAACCCTTTTTAATTCTATCATCTACGAGTCTATTTTTAAGAAGGGGTAAAAACTCTTTATACACCTTTTCGCTAACGAGTAAAACTTCTTCTGCGTTGCAAACTGACGGCCTACTAGTTTTTGCGTTTTCAACTACGTTTAAAGCCATTTCAAGTTTTGCGCTATCGTCTATATAAACGTGGCAAATTCCCGTTCCCGTTTCAATACAAGGAACGGTTGCGTTTTCCATGCAGGCTTTAATTAAACCTGCACCACCTCTTGGAATAAGCAAATCTACAAAGCCGTTAGCCGTCATAAGCATATTAGCGCTTTCTCTACTTCTATCTTCAACTAGATTAACTAAATCTTCACAAATTCCTGCGTTTTTTAAGCCTTTTCTAATTGAATTTACTATTGCTTGACAAGAATAAAAACTTTCCTTTCCGCATCTTAAAATACACGCATTTCCGCTTTTTATTGTTAGCGAAGCCGTATCAAGCGATACGTTAGGCCTACTTTCAAAAATAACTGCAACAACCCCGAAAGGAACGGAAATTTTGGAAATATTAAGGCCGTTTTCCCTATCAAACGATTTAATCACTCTACCCACAGGGTCGTTTAATTCGGCAACTTTTTTTACTCCTTCACACATAGAAACAATTCTTTCTTTGGTTAAAAGAAGTCTGTCCACCATAACTTTTGATAAATGACTTGCGTTTTCAACGTCCTTTTTATTTTCTTGCAAAATTATATCGGTGTCTGATAATACTTGATTAGCAATTGAAAATAATGCGTTATTTTTTTTCTCCGTATTTAGCGCACTTGCATATTTTGAGCACAATTTTGCTCTTTTTAAAATATCTTTAATCATAATT
>JAZRLL010000102.1:0-3465 GCA_045646745.1 Christensenellaceae bacterium | reverse complement strand
TTCAATATCAATAGTCTTTTTAGTTCCATCGTAAACGTATTGCTTTGTGTATACGATAGGATTATCTATCGTTTTCTTTTTAACCTCTCTACTAAAACTAATAACTGCTTTATGAACGCTTGGGAAATCAACGTTATAATCATAACTTTCTTTTTCTTCTAAATCTAATGCGTATAACACGACGTAATAACTATGATAGCCGACTTCTGCATTTTCATCAATAGACATTAAACCTTGATATCCCGAAATTTCTTTACGCTCAACAAAGTTAAATACTCCGTCGTAATAATCGAAGAAATAAGCAGAAACGTCGTTTAAACCCTCCCACTCGAACGTGAAGTTAGGCTTAAATCCCCACTCGGTAATAACGTAGTCACTATCCGTTTTAGACTTTATTGCATAATCGCTAAGAACGGGAGTTATATTAACGACATCGTCGATAGCGTAGTCTATTAAATAAGCATAATCCAAAGTGTTAACGATAGTATCATTAGATAATTTCCACGAATTTACAACACAAGTTGTAATATTCCCCGAACTCGACTTAACTTCAATATTAAGTCCGCTTGGCAAATAAATAACTTTATCGCCATAATTCATTTCAACCACGGCTTTACTGCCAACCTTAGTAAAATCGCTAAAATTACTATCAAAAGTTATAATATTATTCCCCAAAGTTAGTTGTAGTTCTATTTTTAAAATTACGCTTTCATATATCGCAATATAAGTTAAACCTTTACTATCTAGCAATTCGTTAGTTATTTTTAGGCTACTATCAACCGTTTCACCTGACGTGGTTTTCCAGCCAAGGAATTTAAATCTTTTGTTTGTTTTCCCAACAAAATAGCTTTCGCTTGGTAAATCAAAATAATTACCTAATTCGTCTATTGTATAAATTGTTTTTACAGTTTCGTCAAGGGTAAAATTAGGCTTACTACCGTCTGGGTAATCAATAACGTAAGATATGCTATATTCGTTTGCTTTCCATACTGCTTTAAGAGTATAGTCTTCACCGATAAAACTATTAAAATCAAAGTCAACGTATTCTTTGCCTACTAAATACTGCCATTTTACGATAGTTCTATGGTTATAAGTTGCCGTAGGCATATCGATAATATTGCCGTATTGCACTAAAATTTCAGTTTCAAAATTTTCAAGGTTAGAAAGATTATCTCCCGTTAAAGTAAGAGTATAAGTTAAAGGAGAATAAAGTGGTCTTATAATCATATCACTACGAGCAACGGTATTATTATCGTAGAAAGTGTACGTTTTTCCATCTCTTTCAAAAACTAAGCCCTCAAACCTATAATGTTGTTTTTGGTAATGATAGTCCAGCAAATTATCCATACCCGTATCAATAACTTCATTAGGACAAGCGTATTGCTTAAACCAAACTGAGCCGTCTTCTTCACTAAAAGTTATAACGTATTTATCCGCCCAAACGCCGTATAGGGTAAGATTTTTATAATTTTCTTCGGTAATTAAAATTTCGTTATAAGGTAAAACTTCTCCACCTTCGGTAAGCGACCAGCCAACCAAATATTTATCAATTTCCGTTGCAGACCTTTCCCTACCCAACATTTCATCAAGCATTTTATTGTCTGGAAGTTTTAAATAACTGCCTATTTTATTAGCATTTTTATCATATCCTAAAAGGTCGCTATCATATTCGTAAATGTTTTTAAAAGTTGTTTTATAATTTTTGTAAGTTGGAATAGCGGTTAAATGAACGTTTCCAATAAATGTGTCTGTTATTTTAACTGAAAACCCATTGTGGTCAACGTAAGTAAAGCCTGTTATATCTTCGCTATGGTGGAAATTTTCAGCCTTAACGTGCTGGTTAACCTTATCTAATATAAACATACTATCGCCAGAACTATCACCTAAACTTAAATAGTCTGTATTATCAATAGTATAGAAATAATATCCGTTTGTTTTGTATCTATAAAGCAAACTACCATCTTCTTTGACAACGTTAGGAGAAACGCTATCAAAAGTTGTTCCAATATTAGCACCCGTGTAAGAGAATTTAGAAGCATCATTTTCAGAAGTGTAATGATAGCAAATTGGGTCGCCATCAAGGAAGTTATAGGAAAGATTAAAATTTAAACTTCCACTAGAAGTGAACACGTCTTTACCCATAGGAATTATAACAACGTAAGAATCATGTTCAGAAAAGCCTAATAAATCGTAAGGGTCGTAAATATTTGCAATTTCTTCGGTGTATTTATCCATATCAACTTTCATATCGTAGTTGATTTGCCCATAAATAGCAATAAGAGCATCTTTATAGTAATAGCCAAAGTTATTAACTTGTTCAACCTTGCTTGAATCAAGTGAAAGGTTTGCGTAGTTAGTTAAAATATCCGCACTTATAGTTGAACTTAAAAGACCCATATCCGCATAGTTTTTAATTGAAGGGTTTTCTAAGGATAGTTTTTCTTTTCCATATCTTCCATTATAATAAATATCGGTGGTGTCTTTATAAATTTTACTTTCAATCATTAAAACTTCGCCGTTATTAGTAAAATCACTTGCTTTATGCACAGAATTATAGTTGTGTGCATAAGTTGGGCCATCATAATCTACATTATAAAGATAAGTTTCGTAATTTGAAAGGGTTATTGAAGATTTATCTAGAACAAGTTTTCCCCCGTCCCAACCTGCAGTGTCTAGCCCCATTTCTTTGCCAAGGTCAAAACCGCTAATGCCATTAAAGGTAGAATTATAAACGTAAAGTTCCGCCCCATCAAATACAGAAAAGGATTTTGAAGGCGCATAAAACTTGCCCGATGTTCCATATTCAAAAGTTTGCACCTCAGGATATGGCAACAAGTCGTTTGTAAAGGTGTTAAAAGGAGTTTCCATTTTTGAAAAAGATTGGTTCATAAGATAAACTGTATGTCCTTCATAAATTACGTAATTATCATATAACCAAGCATTTTCTGGAAATTCAAGCCTATACGTAGTTGGCAAAGAATTGTTTAAAATATATCTATGTAAGTTGCTTGATGCTTCGTTTAAAGTTCCTCCACTAGCCACAACTGTTCCGTTTAAAGAAATTGTGCAGAAGTAATAATATTTATCAGTGAAATGCGTGGTGTATCCTAGTTTAACGGTGTAAACGTCTAACTCATTAATTTCTTTTATTTTTGCTTCATCAAGCGAAGGTGTGCGATAATATTTATTGCTTAGTGCACTAGCAGTATCGTATATTTCCTGTGCTGTTTTCTCTTGTGCCTTAACAGGTAAAGTTAAGGTAAAGCAAAAAGATGATAAGCAAACAATTAAGGATAATAAAAGCAATTTAATTAAATTATTCTTTCTCATAAACTTCTCCTATTTATAAATACACTTGTATTTATACATCTATTATAACACATAATTTTTAAAATGCGACTATCATTTTAAATAAATTTGTTATCAATTAATTTTATAAGTTTTCTGATGCGTTGAAATGATGGG
>JAZRLL010000101.1:0-6738 GCA_045646745.1 Christensenellaceae bacterium | reverse complement strand
ACCACACGAGATATTTTCCAATCCGAAAAGCGAGAGATTGCAGAATTTCTTGTCTAAAATTTTATAGTTGAAAAATATTTATATATTTAGTATAATATTAAGTATGTATAAGTATAAGATTAACACTTACGGATGTCAGATGAACGTCCACGAATCAGAAAAAATAGCGGGTATGCTTGAAGATTTAGGCTATACGGCAACTAATGAAGATAAACTTGCTGATATTATAGTTTTCAACACTTGTGCAATTAGAGAAACGGCAGAATCTCACGCAATTGGAAATATTGGTGCGTTAAAAGGTTTAAAAAAGAAGAATAAAAACCTAATTATTGCCGTTGGCGGTTGTATGACTCAACAGGAAAATGCAGGTGTAAAGTTAAAAGAAACCTTTCCTTTTGTTGACATTGTTTTTGGAACGCATAACTTATTGCATTTTAAAGAATACGTGCTTGAAAGGTTAAAAACTAACAAGTCCGTACTTAAAATTTTAGATAAAGAAGAAGAAATCGTTGAAGATAAACTTATAAAAAGGACTAGTTATCCTAACGCTTGGATAAATATAACTTACGGTTGCAACAATTTTTGCACCTATTGTATCGTTCCATACGTTCGTGGAAGGGAAAGAAGCAGGGAATTAAATTGCATCGTTAACGAAGTTAAAAGTTTAGTTAACGAAGGCTATAAAGAAATAACTCTATTAGGTCAAAACGTTGACTCTTACGGAAAAACTTTAAATCCGAAAGTATCTTTTGCAAGTTTGCTTGAAAAAGTTGCTCAAATAGAAGGTGATTTTAGAATTAGATTTATGTCTAATCATCCAAAAGATATTGACGATGAAGTTATAAAAGTCGTTGCAAAGTACGATAAAATTTGTAAAAGTATTCATTTACCCGTACAATCTGGGTCTGACAAGATTTTAAAGTTGATGAACAGAAAGTACGATATTAAAACTTATCTTGAAATCATAGATAAAATAAGAAAAAACATACCGAATTGTGCTATAACGACTGATATTATGGTAGGTTTTGCTACTGAAACTGAAAAAGATTTTGAAGATAGTTTAAATCTTTTAGAAAAAGTTAGGTACGACGGGGCTTTTACCTTTGTATATTCAAAGCGAAAAGGGACGAAAGCCTACGATATGCAAGGACATATTAGCGAAGACGTTAAGAAGCAAAGAATAATGAAAATGGTTGAATTGCAAAACAATATCAACAAAGAAAAATCTCTTGAATACACTGATAAAACGGTAGAAGTTTTAGTTGAAAACTACGATGACAAAAAGAACTTATACTCGGGTAGAGACGATAGGGGTAGAATGATTTATTTTGAAAGCGAAAATGACGTTTTCGGTAGTTTTATTAAAGTAAAGATAAATAAAACGGGCGGAATTTCACTATTTGGCGAAATAGTTAAGGGGTAAAATTTATGTCACCAATGATGTCTCATTACAAAGAAATTAAAAAATTATACGAAGATTGCATTTTATTTTATAGATTAGGCGATTTTTACGAAATGTTTTTTGACGATGCAATAAAAGCGTCAAAACTTTTAGATTTAACGCTAACGGGTAGAGATTGTGGCGAAAAGGAAAGAGCCCCAATGTGCGGAATTCCATATCACGCAAGTGAAACGTATATACAAAAACTCGTTTCTTTGGGTGAAAAAGTTGCAATTTGTGAACAAATAGGCGACCCAAAGGAAACGAAGGGTAAAGATATAGTTAAAAGAGAAGTAGTTAAAATAATAACTGCTGGAACTATTACTGAAACTAATATGCTTGACGAAAGGACTAATAACTATATAGCAGTTGTTTCGGAAATTAACGGAGATTGTGCGGTTAGTTGGTCTGATATAACTACGGGCGAATTTTACGTTAAAAAATTTACAAACACCTATGGTGGACAAGACGTTATAGATTTTTTACTTAATCTTTCTCCGTCTGAAATTTTATGCTGTTTGTCAATTCACAACAATTTAAATTCTAGCAAAGAAGTTAAAAACAGAATTTTGCCTAAAATATCCGTTTATAAAGAGTGGGCGTTTAACTATGCTCACGCCGAAAAAACCTTAAAATCACATTTTAACGTGCATAATTTAAGTTGTTTTGAACTTGAAAACGAAAGGGCTATGGTTTCTTCTTGCGGTGCATTAATTGAGTATTTAAACGAAACTCAAAAACTTTCTATGACCAATATCAACAAAATTGAAATTGAACAAGACGGCAGATATATGATTATAGATAGCGTGGCGAGTAGGAATTTAGAATTAACAAGAACTATTCGTGACGGTAAAAGATACGGCTCGCTTTTATGGGTGCTTGACAATACTCAAACTGCTATGGGTGCAAGAAATCTGGCTTTTTATCTGACACACCCACTACAAAATATTAAAGAAATTAATTATAGATTAGACGGGGTTAACGAATTATATTCTAATTCTTTAATGCGTAACGCCGTAAAAGAAACTTTATCAAACGTTAAAGATATAGAAAGGCTTTGTAGCAAAATTGCAAATAATAGCATTACTCCAAAAGATTGTTTAGCCCTTGCGTCATCACTTGGCTCTTTACCAAACCTAAAACTCTCAATAGCGGGCGTAAAATCCAAGATTTTAAACGACATTCAGGCAAATATCAATAATTTTAAGGAATTAACCACGTTATTAAATCACGCTATATCTGAAAGTGCAACTATTTCTTTAAAAGACGGCGAAATTATTAAAGAAGGTTTTGATAAAGAAGTTGATAGATTGCGTTCTTTAAACTATAATGCGAAAGATATAATTAAACAAATAGAGATAGACGAAAGAGAAAAAACGGGCATTAAAACTTTAAAAGTCGGCTATAACAAAGTGTTTGGTTATTACATTGAAATTAGCAATTCTTTTAAAGATAAAGTTCCGTATAACTACGTTAGAAAACAAACTTTGGTTAACGGCGAAAGGTTTATAACCGAAGAATTAAAACAAACCGAAGAACAAATTTTAACGAGTAAAGAAACTTTAATTAGACTAGAAAACGAGATTTATCAAAAAATTAAAGACGAATTATTAGAAAATTTAAAAGATATTCAGCGTTCTTCAAGGGCAATAGCCGTATTAGACGTTTTGAATTCTTTTGCGATATTATCTAAAAAGAACAACTATTGTAGACCTGAAATTTTACAAAATGAAGACAGTTTAGAATTGTTTGCGGGAAGGCACCCCGTAGTTGAAAGCGTATCCTTTGAAAATTTTATTGCAAACGACTGCTATATGAATAACGATACCGATAATATGCTTATAATAACGGGACCTAATATGGCGGGAAAGTCAACTTATATGCGTCAAGTTGCAATAATAGTAATATTAGCCCATATTGGTTGTTTCGTGCCTTGTAAGTCGGCAAAAATTCCTATCATTGATAGAATTTTTACAAGAATAGGTGCTAGCGATAGTTTAATTTCAGACCAATCTACGTTTATGGTAGAAATGAACGAAGTTTCAGTTATTTTAAATAAAGCAACGTCTCGCAGTTTAGTTGTTTTAGACGAAGTTGGTAGGGGAACTTCAACATACGACGGGCTTTCTATTGCTTGGGCGGTAATAGAATATATGACAAGTAATATCAAAGCAAAAACCTTATTTGCAACGCACTATCACGAACTTTCTGAACTTGAAGGTAAAATTGATGGCGTTAAAAATTATAAAGTTGCGGTTAAGGAAGCAAACGGCACTATTATATTTTTAAGGCAAATTATTAAAGGTAGCACGAATAAAAGTTTTGGTATTGAAGTTGCTTCTCTTGCGGGCGTTCCAAGTAAAGTTACTGAAAAGGCAAAGAAGATACTTAAAAAACTTCAACAAAATAATAACGTAAGCGTGCAAGAATACGAAAGCGAACCTACTAAAATCGTTAACGAAAACGAAAAAGCGATTAATATGCTTAAAGAAGTCAATATTGATAATTTAACTCCAAGACAAGCGCTTGACTTCTTATACGAATTAAAATCCACGTTAAAGGAATAAACTATGCCTATAATAAACGTACTTGACAAATCCATTTACAATAGAATATCCGCAGGCGAAGTAGTTGAAAGACCTGCTTCCGTTGTAAAGGAATTAGTAGAAAACTCAATTGATGCAAAAGCAACCGAAATAAAAATTAGAATATACGGTGGCGGAATAGATAAAATTGAAGTGTTTGATAACGGTGGCGGTATTGAAAAAGAAGATTTAAAAACCGCATTAATGCCACACGCAACTTCAAAAATTGCAAAAAAAGAAGATTTAGATAGCATTTTAACCCTAGGTTTTAGGGGTGAGGCGCTACCTTCTATTTGCGCTGTTTCAGAAATTAGAATCACGTCTAAAAAAAGCGATTACGAAATTGGATACACTTTAACTTCTACGGGTGGAGAAATAGGCGAAATTGAAGAATCTCCTTGCAATAACGGAACTTTTATAACGGTAAGTAATTTATTTTACAACACTCCCGCAAGAAGAAAGTTCTTGAAGTCAACAAAAGGCGAAGAAAACGAAGTTTCCGATATGGTTTTAAGGTTGATTCTTGGAAATCCTAATATTGCTTTTGAGTATTTTGTTGACGGCGAAGAAATTTATAAAACTTTTGGCGACGGCGTTTTAGATTCGTTAATTGCTTGCTACGGCACTGAATATTATAATAATTCTTTTCAAATTAACAATTACGTTCACGGAATAAAAATTGAAGGTTATATAAGTAAACATAATTTTACAAAGCCAAACAGAACTTATCAAACGATTATATTAAACGGAAGATATATAGTTAATCAAACTATTCAATCGGCAATACATAACGCATATTCTTCGTACTTAATGAAAAGAAGGTATCCTTTTTACGTTTTATATATAACTATGCCTAACGAAGTCGTTGACGTAAACGTTAATCCAAATAAATCTGACGTTAGATTTATGGATAATTCAGTCGTTTACGGGGCAATATACTCAACTATTTCAAAAGTTTTAGATGGTAGCGACGTTGCTTTGGACATAGTTTCTAAAAACGAAACGGTATTTAATCCTCCAAATTTAATTGACAAAGAACTTAATAAAAAGAGTGAAGAAAGCATCGTAGTTAATAACGATAGTTTTTATAAGTCTAAAAAATACGAAAACGATGATTTTAGCGATTATTTTGCGGGCGTTAAAGTTGCTGAAAATAAAAACTTATATGAAACTCAATCTCAATTATCAAGAGCGCCTAAAAAAGAAGAAGACGTTTTTAGTGCTAACAAAAAATATATTGAAGAGTTAGAAAGGAAAAAGAAGGAGCAAGAATTTGAGCAGTTGGAGTTAAAAAGCAGTTTAGAGTTGACTTACGTTGGACAAGTTTTGAATAGTTATTTAATATTTGAAGACGGCAAAGATATGTTTTTAGTAGACCAACACGCCGCTCACGAAAGGTTGCTTTATAATAAAATCTTAAATTTATATTCTTTAAAACAATTAACCGTTCAACCAATGCTTATTCCTTACGAATTTTCAATAAATTCAAAAGAAGAAGAGTATTTTGAACCTAAAATTTCCTATTTGAAAGATTTAGGAATTGAAATTAAACAAGTAGGAAAGGGTGAATATTACGTAAACTCTATTCCTATTGAGTTAATTGATATTAATTTAAACGAGTTCTTTATGGATATAATTTCGGATAATTCTCTTAAAAACCAAACTATTCCAGATATTATAAATGAAAAATTAATAACAAAGGCTTGTAAATCTGCAATAAAGGCAAACACTCCGCTTTCTGAAAGCGAAGTAAAATCACTAATAAGGCTTTTAAACGGCGATATAAATTTAAAATGCCCACACGGTAGGCCAATTGCAGTAAGGATAAAAAAATACGAAATAGATAAATGGTTTAAAAGGATAGTGTGATGGAAAAAGTAATTATTATTTGTGGGCCAACGGCTTCTGGGAAATCATCTCTATCTATAAATTTAGCAAGGACTTTAAACACCGAAATTATTTCTGCCGACTCGCTTGCAGTTTATAAAAATTTAGATATTGGAACTGCAAAGCCGACAAAGGAAGAGCAAAGCCTTGCAAAACATCATTTAATAGACGTTGTTTCGCCGTTTGAAAACTTCTCGGTAGGCGATTATAAAGACCTTGCAAATCCTATTTTAAAAGGCTTAATTGAAAATAGAAAAATTCCTATAATCTGCGGTGGTACGGGCTTTTATATAAATTCTTTAATATACGATATGCAGTATGGGAACACTGCTAAAAATTTAGAAGTTAGAAACGAATATTTAAAATTAGCCGAAGAAAAAGGCGTTGATTACGTTTACGACGAACTTAAAAAAATTGACTATGAAGCCTCGTTAAAAATTCATAAAAACGACGTAAAAAGGGTTGTTAGAGCCATTGAAATTTTTTACGCAACGGGCAAAAAAAAGTCAATTCAAAACGATAATTTAAACCCAATTTATAATTACGTTGCCGTTATTATTAATCACGATAAACAAGTTTTATACGATAGAATTAATAAGCGTGTTGACCATATGCTAAACAACGGCTTAATTGAAGAAGTTAAAAGTTTAATTGATATGGGAATTACACTTGAAAATCAATGTATGCAAGGAATTGGTTATAAAGAAGTATACGACGGACTTTTAAAGGGCGATTTAGACGGCGTAGCCGAAGTTATTAAACTTAACTCGCGCCATTACGCCAAACGTCAAATAACCTTTTTTAAACGGTTAGAAGGGTTGAAGG
>JAZRLL010000100.1:0-3829 GCA_045646745.1 Christensenellaceae bacterium | reverse complement strand
GACGGAAAGTTCAAAATGAACCCGCCTCTTAGAAGTGAAGAAGATAGACTCGCTTTAATTGAAGGTATAGTTGACGGAACGATTGATATGATTGCTACTGACCACGCTCCGCACTCTTTTGAGGAAAAATCAAAGGGCTTAAAGGGTAGTTTAAACGGTGTTGTAGGGCTTGAAACTTCTTTCTCCGCACTTTATACATCGCTTGTTAAAACGGGAATTATATCATTAGAAAAACTCGTTCAAATAATGTCTACGAACCCTAAAAAGAGATTTAACGTAATTGATAGTGAATTAGATTATTCTATTTGGGATTTAAATGAAAAATTCATAGTTAATAGTAAAGATTTTATATCAATGGGAAAGAGTTCGCCGTTTATTAATAAAGAATTATTCGGCAAATGTTTAATGACGATAAAAAATAATAAAATAGTATACAAATTATAGGAGAAAATTTATGCCAAAAAGACACGACTTAAAAAAGATTTTAATAATTGGTTCTGGTCCAATTGTAATAGGGCAAGCAGCGGAATTTGACTATGCGGGTACACAAGCTTGTTTAGCGCTTAAAGAAGAAGGTTATCAAGTTATTTTAGTTAACTCAAATCCTGCAACTATTATGACCGACACTTCTATTGCAGATAAGGTTTATATGGAGCCGTTAACTCTTGAATACGTTGCTAAAATTATAAGATACGAAAGACCAGACGCAATCTTACCGGGAATTGGCGGTCAAACGGGTTTAAATTTAGCAATGCAATTAGATAAAAAAGGCGTTCTTAAAGAGTGCAACGTTGAACTTTTAGGTACGAGTAGTGAAAGTATTGAAAGAGCGGAAGATAGAGAATTGTTTAAAGAGTTATGTCAATCTATCGGAGAACCTGTAATTCCATCTGAAATTACTTATTCATTAGAAGAAGCAAAAGCATCTGCACTTAAAATCGGTTATCCGGTAGTTTTAAGACCAGCCTTTACCCTAGGCGGAACGGGTGGTGGCTTTGCTAATAACGAAGAAGAATTAGTTGAAATTGGAACTAATGCGTTTAAATTATCTCCCGTTCATCAAGTTTTAATTGAAAAAAGCGTTAAAGGTTATAAAGAAATTGAGTTTGAAGTTATGAGAGACGGCTCTGGTAAAGCCATTACCATTTGTGGTATGGAAAACCTTGACCCCGTTGGCGTTCATACGGGCGATTCAATTGTTGTAGCACCAATTTTATCTTTAAACGATAAAGACCTTAAAATGCTTAACGATAGTGCGTTAAAACTTATATCAGAATTAAAAATAGCGGGCGGTTGCAACGTGCAATTCGCTTTAAATCCAGAAACTAGTGAATATTACTTAATTGAAGTTAATCCAAGGGTTTCTCGTTCATCAGCGTTAGCGTCAAAAGCAAGTGGATATCCTATTGCAAGAATTACGGCAAAAATCGCAGTTGGTATGAACTTAAACGAAATTCAAATTGCAAACACTACGGCGGAATTTGAGCCAAGACTTGACTATATCGTTGCAAAATTTCCAAGATTTCCTTTTGATAAATTTACAAAAGCATCAAATCTACTCGGAACTCAAATGAAGGCAACGGGCGAAGTTATGGGTATAGGCTCATCACTTGAAGAGTGTATGCTTAAATCAGTTCGTTCGTTAGAAATTGGCGTTTGTCATATTCATATGCCAAAATTTGATAATAAGTCGGTTAGTGAACTTTACGATTATATTAAAGAATTTAGAGATGATAATATCTTTGCTATTTCAGAACTTTTAAGAAGGGGCGAAGAAGTTTCTAAAATTCACGATTTTACTAAAATAACTTCTCTTTTCTTAGATAGTTTAAATAAAATCGTAAAGATGGAAAAAGCCTTAATTCAAAATAGAGATTTAGAAACCATTAAATCTGCTAAAATTTTAGGTTTTTCTGATAAATATATTGCAAAACTTTTAAATACTACTGAACTTGAAATTTATAATTTAAGAATTGAAAATAACGTAGTTCCATATTTTAAAATGGTTGACACTTGTCATACTAACGCTTATATTCCATATTTTTACTCTTCATACGTTGGAAAAACGCAAGTTAAAGATAGCGGAAAGAAAAAAATAATAGTGTTAGGTGCGGGTCCTATTAGAATTGGTCAAGGCGTTGAATTTGACTATTCAACCGTTCATGCAGTTTCAACTATTAAAAAAGCGGGTTATGAAGCGATTATAATTAATAATAACCCAGAAACCGTTTCAACGGACTATACGACGGCGGATAAATTGTATTTTGAGCCGTTAACCACCGAAGACGTGATGAATATTATCAATTATGAAAAACCTATCGGAGTTATTGCATCACTTGGCGGACAAACTGCTATCAACTTAGCAGAGCCACTTAAAAATAGGGGCGTAAATATAATCGGTACTGATTGCGATGCTATTGAAAGGGCTGAAAATAGAGATTCTTTCGAAAAGATTTTAAAATCATTAAATATTCCGCAACCAAAGGGTATGGCGGTTACTAAAATTGAAGACGGAATTAACGTTGCAAAAGAAATTGGTTATCCCGTATTAGTAAGACCAAGTTTTGTTTTAGGCGGTAGAGCAATGCAAATCGTTGGAAACGAAGAGCAGTTAAAACACTACTTAAAAACAGCCGTTGAAATTGATGAAGATAAGCCTGTTTTAGTTGATAAATACATCGTTGGTAAAGAAGTTGAAGTTGACGCAATTTGCGATGGTAGAGACGTTTTCGTGCCGGGCATTATGGAACTCGTTGAAAGAACGGGTATTCACTCTGGGGATTCAATTAGCGTATACCCATCATATTCTATTTCTAAAAAAGTTAAGGGCACGATTTTGCAATATGCTAAACAATTAGGTTTAGGTATTGGAATAGTAGGCTTATTCAATATTCAGTTTATAGTTGATAAAAACGATAACGTCTTTATCATTGAAGTTAATCCACGTTCTTCAAGAACCGTACCTTTCTTATCAAAATCAACGGGATATTCTCTTGCAGATATCGCAACCGAAGTAATTTTAGGTAAATCTTTAAAAGAACAAGGAATTTTTGATATATATCCAGAGGAAAAGAAGAGATGGTACGTTAAAGTTCCCGTATTCTCATTTAATAAAATTAGGGGATTAGACGCTTACTTGTCGCCTGAAATGAAATCTACGGGCGAAGCAATTGGCTACGACGATAAATTGTACAGAGCCTTTTATAAAGCGTTGCAAGCGTCTGGATTAAAAGTTCAAAATTACGGAACAGTATTCGTTACCGTAGCCGATAATGATAAAGAAGAAGTGTTGCCTTTGATTAGAAGATTTTATAATTTAGGATTTAATATCCAAGCAACGAAAGGCACGGGTTTATTCCTTAAACAAAACGGAATTAAAACGCATATTTTAGCAAAAATTAGTGAAGGAAGTGAAGAAATTCCTAACGCTATTAGGCAAGGACATATTTCTTATATAATTAACACTAGCAACATTAGTTCAACGTCAAACTCAAAAGACGGCTTTGAAATTAGAAAACTTGCAACTGAAAACAACGTTAATATGTTCACTTCACTTGATACCGTTATAACTCTTCTTGACGTTTTAGAAGAAACAACGATTGGTATATCAACTATTGATAGTTAAGGAAAATTATGAAACAATCATTATTTAAAATTATAACAAATGAAAATATCGCTCCAAACGTTTTTAAACTAAAACTTTTGGGCGATACCACAGATATTACGAAACCAGGTCAATTTGTAAATATTAAAATAGACGGAACGTATTTAAGAAGACCTATTTCTGTGTGTGATAAAGACGGGGATTTTTTAACGATTGTATATAAAG
>JAZRLL010000099.1:0-5163 GCA_045646745.1 Christensenellaceae bacterium | reverse complement strand
CATCTAAAAGTCATTTTCATAAGTATTAATTCTCCTTAAATACTTTGTATTTAATATATAATAACACAATTTATTTCATTTTACAAGCATAATAACAAGATTAAAATTATAAAAACGATATATTTTCTCAAAAAAATACTCTTCCAAAAGGAAGAGTATTAAAACAAAACTATTTAACGTTTTTGTACATTGGTCCGTAGTTTTTACAAGCGCCGTAATCTTGAACTTCTTTGTTCATACCAAAAGCGTTCCAGCAGTTAGGACGGAAGATTTTATCTTCTGGTACGTTGTGCATACAAACAGGAATACGAAGCATAGAGCAAAGCGTGATAAGGTCAGAACCGATATGACCGTAAGAAATAGCGCCGTGGTTAGCACCCCAATTTTGCATAACTTCGTAAGCAGTTTTGAAAGCACTACCTTCTTTTCCATCACATCTTGGAGCAAACCAAGTACAAGGCCAAGTAGGGTTAGTTCTTTCCATTAAAGCGTCTGAAACGTCGTCAGGAAGTTTAACCGTCCAACCTTCTGCAATTTGCATAACAGGACCTAAACCTTTAACCAAGTTAAGTCTAATCATAGTACAAGGCATTTCGGCTCTCGTCGTGAACGAACTTGAAAAACCACCGCCCCTGAAATTATCAAAACCTGCTTCACACCAAACGGTAGCGTCAGTCATTTTCTTAATGTCTTCATTAGTTACTTCCCACCATTTTCTCATAATGGCGTTTCCGTTTTCATCTTTACACTCGCCACAAGCGTCTAAACAAGCGGCACCAGAGTTAAGCAAGTGGATAAGTCCGTCGGCTTCTTTTGCTTTTCCTTCAAATTTATAGCCTGTAACTCTTTCGGTTGCAGAACCAGACCAATACGTTCTAACGTCTGCAAAGATTTGAGCACGGTGAGTAAGCAATCTCATAAACAACATACATAAGCCGTTTAAAACGTCGTTTTCAGTTGCCAAAGTATATGGTTCTCTTGCACCTTCGTAGTCAAAAGACGAAGATAAGAGTGCTTCTGGATAATCGCAGTTAGGGTAGTGGTCAGTCCATTGTCTTTGACCTTGGAAACCACCCGCAATTGCGTTATGTCCTACCATTTCTTCTTCACAGCCTTCTGGTAAATTCTTGTTTCCGCACATAAGGTCTTTTATAATGCAGTACATTTTAACGGTAAATTCCCATTGTTTTTCTTTTTGCTCATCTGTAAATTTAACGAAATCTGGGTTATCGTCTCTACCCATTTTACAGTGTTCTTTCGTCCATTTAAGAGCCTTTTGATATTCTTCTTCATTGTAGATACCTTCTTCCATACGGCGAATAATTTCAACTTCGTCAACGGATTCAACTCTCATACCCAAATAAGTTTCCATAAAGTCTTGGTCAATAATAGAGCCTGCAATACCCATACATTGTGAGCCTATTTGTAAATAAGATTTCCCTTTCATTGTAGCAACTGCTACCGCACAACGACCAAATTGTAAAAGTTTTTCTTTTACGTCTTCTGGAATAGTGTTAACCATATCTCTATCTTGAACTTCGTGGCCGTAGATACCAAAAGCAGGTAAACCTTTTTGAGCGTGGCCTGCAAGAACGGCTGCAAGATAAACTGCACCTGGTCTTTCAGTTCCGTTAAAGCCCCAAACTGCTTTAATAGTAGTAGGGTCCATATCCATAGTTTCAGAGCCGTAGCACCAGCAAGGCGTAACGGATAAAGTTATAGATACCCCTTCTTTTTTAAATTTGTTAGCGCACGCAGCCGCTTCTGGAACACGGCCGATTGTAGTGTCTGCCATAACTACTTTAACGGGTTCACCGTTTGAGTAGAATAAATTTTCTTCAAATAATTTTTTTGCGGCG
This sequence comes from Christensenellaceae bacterium, assembly GCA_045646745.1. GTDB lineage: Bacteria > Bacillota > Clostridia > Christensenellales > Borkfalkiaceae > HGM11412. The sequence goes on along the minus strand of JAZRLL010000099.1, from coordinate 3,304 downwards.
TTTGCCATCGCCATAACTTGACCTTCTAAACTTTCACGAAGTTTCATAGGTCCACGCCTACCGTCAACTATTGGTCTAATTCCAATTACAGGATAATCGCCTATATATCTTTGTTTTGCCATAATTTAACCCCTATAAAATTTAAATTTGTAATTTGCTTAATTTATACGCATTTTACAATTTTATTATACTATTATTTAAATAGTATAGTAAAGTAATAAAATTGCCGATTTATATAAAAAATCTGCCATTTTGTTGACAAAGTTTAACGTTAATTATATAATAATTATATGTTTGAAAGAAAAGAATTACGAAAATTTAATATAGAAACTAAAATTGGAATTAGGCTTGCCTATATTGCGTTTATGCAACTTAGTGAAAACGTTAAGCAAGACGAAGTTAGCCATAACATATCCGAGATTATGTACGTAAAAAGAGGGAAGGGAGTTTTTGTAATTAATGGGGAGAATTATTTTGTTAAGGAAAACGATTTAGTTATCGTTGCTCCTGATACTTTGCATAGTGAAAGTAGTTTATCTAGCGATTTTGAGTTTTACATTTTAGGAATTGAGAATTTCATTTTAGAAAGCACTAATACTACGATAATTAAAAGAATAGAAAACGACAAATTAAACTATTATTTAGGTCAAATTATTTTAGAAGATGAGAAGAGTGAAAATTACGTAGAAAACGTTTATTTTTTGTTTTCTTTAATAGTTAACGAGATAACAAAAGGCGGAGAATTTATTGCAAAAAGGTTAATAAAAAGTGGGGCAAACGAACTTAGCAATATAATAAAAAAGTATATAGACAGCCACTTTTTAGACGAGTTGTCCGTTGAAATGTTAAGCAGGAAATTTTACTCTAATAAAACCACGATGATGCACAATTTTAAAAAGTATTTTGGTATTCCAATTAAGGAATACGTAATTAAAAAAAGGCTTGAAGAAAGCGAAAACTGGTTAAAAATTTCTAATTTAACGGTGGCGGAAATAGGATACAAATGCAAATTTTCTAATCCGTCTTATTTTAATAAATATTTTAAATCAAAGTATAAAATTACTCCAAAAGAGTATCGTAATTTATATAAGAAACAGGTTAATTAAAAGTTTTCACACTTAAAGAACAGGATGGTAAAAATGCAAAACGTAATAGACGTTTATATATCTAAATTAAATAAAAATTTAAAGGAATTTTTTCCCGATTTTCTAAAAGAAGAGTTAAAAACTATAACGAATAAAAAGGTTATAGAGCAAAAAACTACTGCTTATTCCCTTTTGAATTTCGGAGCGTACAATTCTTATAATTTAGAATTAACGCCAAGCGATATAACAAGGGAAAATCAAGGTAAACCCGTATGTAAATATTTTGAGTTTTCAATATCTCACAGCAACGATTTAGTCGTAGTTGCGTTATCTAAAAATAAAGTTGGCGTGGATATGGAATTAATGAAAGAAAACCGAGATATAGAAGTAATAAAAAACAAGTATTTTTTAGAAAAGGAAAAAGAAGAAAATTTTTATAAGGTGTGGACGGAAAAGGAAAGTGCCTTTAAATTTTTAAATAAAAAAGGTCTACATCTTAAAGACATAGACGTTTCTAAATACAACTATAAAACTTACGAAATTTTAAGCGATGAAAAAAATTACTTGCTTTGTGTTTGCTCAAAAAAATTAGACGTTGTAAATATAATTAATTTAAGCGAAATAAAAGTCTATTAAACGAGGGTTTAATAGACTTTTTATTTGGATAAAATAACGAAAAAGATTTTTTTATCTTCAATTCTACCTTCAATATAAACGGTGTTTTCATCAACGATTTTTTTATAAAGTTTAATAACGTCGCCGTAAAAGGTTTGATTTATAAATTTAATTTCAAAAGTTGAAAAGTCGTAATTATTAAATTCTTCAACTTCAAAACAATTTAGAGCCATGCGAGAATAAGCAACGTTGTTAGTGTGATTATTAACGTCTTGGTCGGTAAAGGAAACTTTATAATCTAAACAATAATCTTCATCATTAACTAAATATTTAATTTTAGAAAACTCTGGGGTATTGCTTGATTTTTTTATATAATTTAAGTCCGTTGGATAGTTTACGCTATCTAATCTTCTAATGGCAAAATTTTTAGAGTCAATAATACACCACTCGCTTCTTCCGTCTACCATCACGTTTTTATTTTGAATAAAGGAAAACTCCCTTAAAAATCTTATTCCACTAGGTTTTAACGGCCAAGTCTTAAAATATGCTAGCGTATCGTTAACTATATGTTTATTAATTTTAAATTTAGCCCTTGATAACACCCAAAAAGCGTTTGAAGATTTAAGTAAAGTGTCGTGGTCAACCTTCATATCGTAAGAGTGCGCCGTTGCTAAATCTTGCATAATAGTTAAAATACCGTCAAATCTTAATTTATAATTATTATCGTACATTGACGAAGTCGTTTTGCGTTTTATTCCATAATAATTTTTCATAATTATATATTAACACTATTTTAAAAAAATGTAAAATAAATTAGTAAAAGTACTTGATTTTTATCTTTTATGGGTTTATAATATTGTAAAAAATTAGCACTCTATCATTAAGACTGCTAATATATTTAAAGAATATAAAAGCAATAAAACGCTAAAATATATAATAAGGAGAGAATAAATGAAAAAGTTTAAAACGGAATCTAAAAGAGTTTTAGATTTAATGATTAATTCAATTTACACCAATAAGGAAATATTTTTAAGAGAACTACTTTCAAATTGTTCAGACGCAATAGATAAACTTTATTATAAAACTTTAAAGGACGATATTTCGGGATTATCAAGAAACGATTTTTTTATTGAAATTAGTTTAGACAAAGAAAATCGCAAAATCGTTATAGAAGATAACGGAATTGGTATGAGTTATAGTGAACTTGAAAACAATTTGGGAACGATTGCAAAATCCGGTTCGTTTGAATTCAAGAAAGACGAAAAGTTAAAAGATGAAGACATATCAATTATTGGTCAATTCGGCGTAGGTTTTTATTCTGCGTTTATGGTTGCTGATAAAGTAGAAGTTTTATCAAAGGCGTACGGAGAAGACGAGGCTAATTTATGGATTAGCGAAGGTGCGAGTGGATTTGATATTATAAAAAGTCAAAAAGAGTCGCACGGAACGAAAATAACCTTATATATAAAGGAAAGCACCGAAAACGATAATTTTGATACTTTTTTAGAAGAATACACTATTAAAAATTTAGTAAGAAAATATTCCGACTATATTAGATATCCAATCAAAATGGACGTTAAGAAATTTAAGGTTAAAGAAAATAG
>JAZRLL010000098.1:0-5377 GCA_045646745.1 Christensenellaceae bacterium | reverse complement strand
AAATAAACGTCTAAATCAACTTTTAAAATAAAGGTTTTAGAGTGAAAAAGTTAAAAAATTATTGTAAAAAAATTGAAAGTAAATTTAAAAAACTCTTTTCATTTGCTAAAATATGTGTTAAAATATAAGTAAATTTGGGATTATTGGAGGTAGTTATGAAATTTGTTCCCGTTTATGATAAAGAATATTATCCAATGATAGTAAAATTAAACGAATTCAGAAAAGAAGTAGCAAAATCTGAGCATAAAACTTTAAAAATTTGTGTTGAAAGAAATAAAGGCTACAATTTTATATATGAACTTGATATTTTCACTTCAAAAGATAAGCAAGTAGAGAATTACGAAATAGTTGAAAGAATTATAAAAACTATTTTATGGGTTGCAGGCGGATATAAAATTTATATTTGTGGCGACGATTATATTTTTAATAGAATTAGTAAAGACTACACAATGCAAGGCAGAAGGGCTTTTGACGTTGAGTTTATGTCTGGTGTTTACGAAACTAATTTTGAAGTAGTAAGCGTTGAAGAAAAAGATTTTCCAAGCAAAAAAAGTTGTTCGCTTAAAGTTGGTGGACATCTTGACGGTTGTCGTATTGGATTTGACGCAGGCGGTTCAGATAGAAAGGTTTCAGCGGTTATAGACGGAAAAGTAGTTTATAGTGAAGAAGTCGTTTGGTTCCCAAAAATCAATAGCGATTGGCACTATCAATACAACGGAATTTTAGAATCAATGAAAACGGCTGCAAGCAAAATGCCAAGAGTTGACGCAATTGGCGTTTCTTCTGCGGGTGTATACGTAGACAATAAAATTATGGTTGCATCGCTTTTCTTAAAAGTTCCAAAAGACGATTTTGAAAAACACGTTAAAACGATGTATATGGATATTGCAAAAGAAATCGGTGCACCTATTGAAGTTGCTAACGACGGCGACGTAACTGCACTTGCAGGCGCTATGGACTTAAACGACAATTCAGTTTTAGGTATAGCGATGGGTACGAGTGAAGCGGTAGGTTATATCAATCACGAAGGCTGTTTAGAAGGCTGGCTTAATGAACTTGCTTTTGCTCCTGTTGATTTCAATAAAAACGCAATGGTAGACGAGTGGTCTGGCGATTACGGTTGTGGCGTTAAGTATTTCTCACAAGATAGCGTTATAAAACTTGCTGAAAGCGCAGGCTTTAAATTTGAAGAAGGCTTATCACCTGCTGAGAAACTTAAAGTTATCCAAAAACTTATGTTAGAAGATGACGAAATGGCTCAAAACATTTATAAATGTATTGGTATTTATCTTGGATACACTATTGCTTATTATAGTGAATTCTATCAAATTAAACACGCTCTTTTACTTGGTAGGGTAACGTCGGGTAAAGGCGGAGATATTATATTAGATATGGCTAAAAAAGTTATAGATGAAGAATTCCCAGAGTATTCAAATATCGTAATGCAAATGCCAGACGAATCTAATAAGAGAGTAGGTCAATCAATAGCAGCCGCATCTCTTCCAGAAATTAAATAATTTTTAAAAGACTGATATAAAGCAGTTCGCAGATGCGGACTGCTTTAAAATTTGAAGAAAAATTTTAGACTTTTAATTTATAATTAAAAAATTTAAAAAAGATATTGTAATGAATAAAAAGGTGTGATATAATAAAAATATCAAAATTAAATAAAGGAGATAACTTTATGGAAAAACAAAAGCAAAATAAGTTTGCTAACTCTCGCTTCGGCAAGTGGTTAGGACTTAAACCTGACACTAGCGTTAAAACCGAAATTATCGCTGGCTTAACTACTTTCTTCGCTATGTGTTACATCATCATCGTAAACCCAAATCAAATTACGGGCTTTTACAACTACTTAGGCGGCGAAGTTGCTGCTATTTGGCAAGCAGTTTACGTTGCAACAATTATAGCAGCGGTAATTGGAACAATGCTTTATGCGTTTATCGCTAAAAAACCGTTTGCACAAGCATCTGGAATGGGATTGAACTCGTTCTTCTTTACGTCTTTTATCCTTCCTTGCGCATTAGTAGATGGGGATAAAAACATTATCGGCTTTGACCATCTTGCTACTAACTTTGGTGCTGGTCTCGTTATAATTCTTATATCAGGCCTTATATTCCTTTTGCTCTCTGCTACTGGTTTAAGGTCATATATAGCAAAAGCATTACCAGATTGTTTGAAAAAAGCAATTCCAGCAGGTATTGGTTTATTTATCGCTCTTTTAGGATTTAAAGGTTCGTTTATCGTTACTGATAACCCATACACTTTAGTTCAACTTGGCGACCTTACTCAATGGCAAATTTTCAACCAATATGATGAATTAGCTGGTGGTGCAGCACCTATGCTTGCGGCTTTCCTTGGCTTTATCGCTATCGTTGTTTTTGCTAAATCAGGCGTTAAAATCTTAAAAAATATGTCTATCGTATTAGGTATTGTAGTTTCTTCTATCTTATTCTATCTCTTTACGTGGACAGTTCCAAGTTTCTCTTTCGCATCAATAGGCGATTCATTTGCTAACTTCGGTCAATACGGATTCTCTGTATTTAATGGTGCAAGTTGGGTAGCAGCGTTTGACGGTGTAACTATCGGTTCAATCTTCTCAGTTATCGTATTAGTTATTACTTTCTGCTTAGTAGATATGTTTGACACTATCGGAACTTTATACGGTGCTTCTGCACAAGCAGGTATGCTTGATGAAAACGGAGACCCAGAAGATATTGAAAAGAGTATGCTTTGCGACTCTATCGCAACTTGTGCGGGTGCTATGGTAGGTACTTCAACCGTTACTACTTACGTTGAATCAGCATCAGGCGTTGCAGAAGGTGGTAGAACGGGTTTAACTGCTTTCACAACTGCAATTTTCTTCTTAGCATGCTTATTCTTAACTCCACTTGCAACTCTTATTCCTAGCGTTGCAACTGCTCCTGCTCTTATCTACGTTGGCGTATTAATGCTTAGAAACTTCAAAGCAATTGATATGGACGACCTTTCAAGCGCAGTTCCAGCATTCTTAACGCTTATCTTAATGCCTTTAACTTACTCAATATCTAACGGTATTGCTGTAGGCGCAATCGCTTACGTGCTTATTCAGTTGCTTACGGGTAAATATTCAAAGAGAGATATCGTTGTTACTATTATCGCTATCTTATTTGCATTTAGATTCGTATTCGTTAACACGTTATAATTAAGTAAATAACTTAACCCCCTTGCGAATTTTCGCAGGGGGGTTTTAATTTTAGGCTTGATTAAGTTGAATAAAAAGAAATGAAATAGCAATTTAACGATAAAAAACATAATATAGTAATATAACTTTAAAAAGGAGACGATATTATGTTTAACGCTAAAAACAATTATGTTAATGATATTACGCCGTCAGTTATGGGGTTTGACACTTTACAAAAAGCACGGCAAGACTTAATAGGGGAAATTCAAGCAGTTATTGAATACGATGCACATATACATAGCACTAATAATAGTGTAGCCCGTCAAGTTTGGCAACATATTAAAAATGAAGAATTAGTTCACGTAGGCGAACTATTGGGACTTATTAATTATTTAGACCCTGAACAAAAACAATACGTAGAAAAAGGGTTGTTGGAGTTTTTAGAATTAAATAAATAGAGATATTAATTTTAGGCATTTAAAATGGCGAATTGCTCGCTTTTCCATAATGGAATTAGCATTTAATTCGCCATTTTCTTTATTTAATATATTCTCTTAATTTTAAAATGCCTTGTTCAAGGTTTAAATCTTTTTTAAATATACTAGACGAGCCAGAAACGAAAATATTTGCACCCGCATCGCTCATTATTCTTGCATTTTCAAAACTAACGTTGCCGTCAACTTCAATCTCAACGTCGCTTCTACCCATTTTTACAAGATATTCTTTAACGTCGGCAATTTTTTTAATACATTGTGGTATTAATTTTTGACCAGCATATCCAGGGTTTACCGTCATAATCAAAACGCCGTCAATATCTTCTAAAATGTTTTCTAACGAGCATATTGGAGTTGCTGGATTTAACGCTATTAACGCTTTTGCTCCTTTACTCTTAATTTGGGCTAAAACCCTTTGTACGTGATACGTGCTTTCGTAATGTATGCTTACGTAGTCGCCTTCTTTAATAGAATCAAAATAATTTAAAACTATTTCTGGTTTTTCTACCATTAAATGATAGTCAACGGGAATATTCGTGTTCTTCTTTATTTGATTAACGAAATCCGTACCTAATTGAATATTTGGAACGAATTTCCCATCCATAACGTCTACGTGTAAAAGTTCAATATTAGTCTTTTCAAAAACGCTTATTTGTTCTTTTAAATTAAAAAAATCACAACACATAAGCGAAGGTGCTATCTTCTTTTCCATCATGCTTCCACCATAACTTTGTTAAAAGTTTCCTTTCTGTCTTTTATTAAATCAAAGGCTTTGTCGGCGTTTTCTAATTTAAATACGTGAGTTATTAAAAGTTCTGGATTAATAAGTCCTTTACTAATTAAGTCTATTGAATCCTTCCAATCGTTTTGAGAGTCTTTAAAGTCGGAATTCCAACTGCCTTTTATAGTTAATTGTTTACGTAAAATACCACTGTATATATCAAGTGGGAAAGTCATATCTTTGTGTGCGTTTCCAAGTAAAATAAGTTCGCCCATAGGCTTAATTTCCTTTATTGAACTAATTAGAGCAGGCATTGCTCCACTTGCATCAATAATAACGTCTGGTTGCTTATCTTGTTTAGTTTTAAAACCTAATTTTTCGGCAAGAGCCATTTTGCCTTCGTCAACGTCAAACACGTAAATTTCTTTAACGCCTTTTGCTCTTGCTATCATACAGCAAAGAAGTCCAATCGTTCCAGCACCGTAAACTTTTAATACGGTATCGCTGTTTAACGTTGATTTTTTGATTGCGTGTAAGCAAACTGCACAAGGTTCAATCATTGCCGCTGAACGATAACTAAACTCGTCAGGGAGTTCAATCACGTTAAAATCTTTACATATAACGTAGTTTTGCATACCGCCATCGCATCTTGAACCGTAATAGTCGTAAGAAACACAATTTGCATAGTTTTGTGCTTTGCAACTTTCACAATTAAAACAAGGCTTAATAGGGAATATACAAACCTTTTTGCCTATTTTAGACTTGTCGTAACTATCTTTAATAACACCCGAAAACTCGTGTCCTACAACCAACGGATAATGATATGTTTTTCCGTCAAAAACTCTTGGTATATCACTGCCACAAATTCCGCAAGCTTTAATCTCTATAAGATGTTCGTCTTGATTAATTTTTGGAATACTTGTTTCTTCTATTTTATAATTTGCATTTGAAATTAAATTTAATTTCATAACACACCTCCTTTTTAGTAAATTATATTTA
>JAZRLL010000097.1:0-9290 GCA_045646745.1 Christensenellaceae bacterium | reverse complement strand
ACATGGCTACGATCCGACTTAGGGCGCAATATGCTCGTAGGTTTTATGTGTTGGGAAGGATATAACTACGAAGACGCTATCTTACTTTCTGAAAAACTCGTTCAAGACGATATATTTACGTCTATTCACATTGAAAAACACGAAACGGAAGCAAGGGATACTAAACTTGGTCAAGAAGAAATCACGAGAGATATTCCAAACCTTAGTGAAGACGTTTTAAAAGACCTTGACGAAGACGGTATTATTAGAATTGGTGCCGAAGTTGCTAGTGGAGATATTTTAGTTGGTAAAGTTTCACCAAAAGGCGAAGTTGATTTAACCCCAGAAGAAAGACTTTTACGTGCTATTTTCGGCGAAAAAGCAAGAGAAGTTAAAGATACTTCATTAAAAGTTCCACACGGCGAAGGTGGTATCGTAGTTGACGTTAAAGTGTTCACTAGGGAAAATAAAGACGAATTAGACCCAGGCGTTAATAAACTCGTTAGAGTTTACATCGCTCAAAAGAGAAAGATTTCCGTTGGCGATAAGATGGCTGGTAGATATGGTAATAAGGGTGTCGTATCAAGAATTTTACCTGAAAGCGATATGCCTTTCCTTGCAGACGGTACTCCACTTCAAATAGTTCTTAACCCACTCGGCGTTCCATCACGTATGAACATTGGTCAAGTTTTGGAAGTTCATTTAGGTCTCGTATGTAAACAACTCGGCTGGAAGGTTGAAACTCCTGTATTTGACGGCGCAAGAGAAAAAGATATAAGAGAATTATTACAAGAAAATAATATCGTTAACCCACAAGGCGAAGTTGACGGAAAAATTCAACTTTACGATGGAAGAACGGGCGAACCTTTTGAAAACAGAGTTACGGTTGGCTCAATGTATATGATTAAACTCCACCACCTTGTTGACGATAAAATTCACGCACGTTCTACGGGTCCATACTCACTCGTTACCCAACAACCACTCGGCGGTAAAGCCCAATTCGGTGGTCAAAGATTCGGTGAAATGGAAGTTTGGGCGTTAGAAGCGTACGGTGCTGCTCATATTCTTCAAGAAATGCTTACGGTTAAATCAGACGACGTTAACGGACGTTTGAAAACTTACGACTCAATCGTTAACGGTGAAGATATCTCTAAACCTGGTATACCTGAATCGTTCAAAGTTCTTTTAAAAGAACTTCAAGCGTGTGCGTTAGATATTAAGGTATTAACTGAAAACAACGAAGAAATTTCGCTTAAAGACCTTACCGAAGACGCTGGTGAAGAAAGAGTTCCTGAAAAATCAGATAAAGACGAAAAAGAAGAAATTGAACTTAACTTTGAAGACGAAGAATTTGGTGACGAATTTGAAGAAGAAGATATTTTCGGTGATGATTTCAGTGAATTTGATAGTGATAGCAAATACGAATTCAATTCAAAAGACATGTTTGACGATTTTGAAGATTTAGACGAAGATAATAATTAATAAGGAGTGAAGTAAATGTTTGAACTTAACAATTTTGACTCTATTCAAATAAGTGTTGCATCACCAGAAAAGATTAGACAATGGTCTTACGGTGAAGTTATAAAACCAGAAACGATAAATTATAGAACTCAAAAACCTGAAAGAGACGGCTTGTATTGTGAAAGAATTTTCGGACCTGCAAAAGATTACGAGTGTCATTGTGGTAAATATAAAAGAATCAGGTATGCAGGTATGGTCTGCGACAAGTGTGGAGTAGAAGTAACCAAGGCAAAAGTTAGACGTGAACGTATGGGACACATTGAACTTGCCGCTCCCGTTTCACACATTTGGTATTTTAGGGGAGTTCCTTCTAAAATCGGCTTGGTTTTAGATATGAGTCCAAAGCCACTTGAACAAGTACTTTACTTCGTTAGCTACGTGGTTTTAGACCCAGGCACTACCGACCTTGAATATAAACAAGTTATAAACGATAAAACGTATAGCGAATACGTTGAAAAATTCGGTGCCGACGCTTTTAAAGTAGGTATGGGTGCCGAAGCAATCAAAGAACTTTTAATGGCTGTTGACCTTGAAAAAGAATCACAAGAACTTAAAAATTTTATAAACGAAAATCAATCTAATCAAAAGAAACTTAAAGCAATTAAAAGGCTTGAAATTATTGAAGCGTTCAGAAAGGGAAATTCTCGCCCTGAATGGATGATTTTAGACGTAATTCCCGTTATGCCACCAGAACTTCGCCCAATGGTTCAACTTGACGGCGGAAGATTTGCTACGAGCGACTTAAACGACTTGTATAGACGTGTTATCAACAGAAATAACCGTTTAAGAAAACTTATGGAACTCGGCGCTCCTGGTATGATTATTAGAAATGAAAAGAGAATGCTTCAAGAAGCGGTTGACGCCCTTATTGATAATGGTAAAAGGGGTAAAGCCGTTACGGGAGCAGGTTCAAGAGAACTTAAATCTCTCTCTGCATTTTTAAGAGGTAAACAAGGTCGTTTCCGTATGAACTTGCTCGGTAAACGTGTTGACTATTCTGGTCGTTCGGTTATCGTAGTTGGTCCTGAACTTAAAATACATCAATGCGGTTTACCAAAAGAAATGGCTATTGAATTATTTAAGCCTTTCGTAATGAAAAAACTCGTTGAAAATGGCACTTGCCACAACATTAAGAGTGCTAAACGTACGGTTGAAAGAATGAAACCTTGCGTTTGGGATATTTTGGAAGAAATTATTAAAGACCACCCTGTTTTATTAAACAGAGCACCAACGCTTCACAGACTTTCTATTCAAGCGTTTGAGCCCGTTTTAATTGAAGGTAGAGCAATTAAACTTCACCCACTCGTTTGTGGTGCCTTCAACGCCGACTTTGACGGCGACCAAATGGCAGTTCACGTTCCACTTTCTATTGAAGCGCAAGCAGAAGCAAGATTTTTAATGCTTTCTTCAAATAATATTTTAAAACTTTCTGATGGTAAACCGGTTATGTCTCCAACCCAAGATATGGTACTTGGTTGCTACTATTTAACAATCGTTAGAAGGGCAGAAGGTAAATATTACGGAGAAAACGCTTACGTTGAGTACACTTATAATGAAAAAGATAATCTTTTCTATTTATATAAAGGAAAAGACACTACTCCTGTTGACGTATTAACTGCGTCTGACGTAACTGTAAGAAACGACGGAGTAATTTTAAGTTGTACTTTAACTAGCAACGTTGATGGTAAAGTTTATAAAAACGTTCAAAGATATAACGCGCCTGTGTTTATTTCTGAAGACGAAGCAATTTTAGCATACAACACTAAAAAACTCACTTTACAAGACGAAATTTACGTTAGAAGAACCGTTCAATTACCTAATGGCGAAAGCCTTACGGGTAGGGTAAAAACAACTTGTGGTAGAATTATTTTTAACGAAAAAATCCCACAAGATATCGGTTTTACAAAGAGAAATTCCGACGCAGATTACTTAAAATACGAAATTGATAAACTCGTTGGTAAGGGCGACCTTAAAAAGATTGTTGAAGCATGCTTTAAAAACAAATCTTCAAAGTGCGCTGCCGACACGTTAGACTACATTAAAGAACTCGGTTATAAATATTCTACCGTTGGCTGTATTACTACTTCAATTTTTGATATGCACGTTCCAGAAAAGAAACAAGAAATTTTGGACAACGCTTCAAACGACGTGTTAAAAATTGAAAGAAGATTCAATAGAGGTCAACTCACCGAAGACGAAAGATATAAACAAGTAGTTGATATTTGGACGAAGGCTACTAACGACGTAACTGACGAACTTAAAAAGACTCTTGATAAATTCAATCCAATTTGGATGATGGCTGACTCTGGTGCGAGAGGTTCTATTGACCAAATTAAACAATTATCTGGTATGCGTGGTCTTATGACCGACCCAAGTGGTAGAGTTATTGAAATTCCGGTTAAATCGTGTTTCCGTGAAGGCTTAACAGTTCTTGAATATTTCACGTCTTCTCACGGCGGTAGAAAAGGTTTAACGGATACCGCTTTAAAAACGGCTGACTCTGGTTATTTAACTAGAAGACTCGTTGACGTTTCTCACTCTGTTATCGTTAAAGAAGAAGATTGCTACGCAACGTTAGGCGAAAACCCAAGAGGACTTGAAGTTTCAGCAATTAAAGTTGACGGCGAAGATAAACCTATTGAAACGTTGGCAGATAGACTTTCTGGTAGATACACGATTAACGACGTCGTTAATACAACTACCGGTGAAGTTATTGTTCCAGCAGATACTATGATTAGCGAAGAAAAGGCTAAGGAAATTGAAAGTGCTGGTATTGAAAAAGTTCTTATTAGAAGCGTGTTTACTTGTCGTTCAAAAATCGGCGTATGCGCTAAATGTTATGGTAAGAACATGAGTAATTTAAGTCCTGTTCAAGTTGGTGAAGCGGTTGGTACTATTGCCGCTCAATCAATCGGTGAACCTGGTACGCAACTTACGATGAGAACGTTCCACACCGGTGGTATTGCATCAACGGGCGATATTACACAAGGTTTACCAAGAATTGAAGAACTCTTTGAAGCAAGAAGACCTAATGGTCAAGCAGTTGTCTGCGACGTTGCAGGTACGGTTGCTAATATTGTCGTAAAAGACGGATTAAGATACGTTGTAGTTAAAACGGATAAAGATAAAAATAAAGAATATCAAATCTCGTTTAACGCAGAAATTAAGGTTAAAGAAGGCGATGTAGTTGAGCCAGGTACTATTTTAACTAGCGGTTCAGTATATCCACAAGAAATTCTTATGACCAAAGGCGTTAAAGGTGTTCAAGATTACATCTTGAAAGAAGTTCAAAGAGTTTACCGCTCACAAGGCGTTGATATTAACGACAAACACGTTGAAATTATCGTAAGGCAAATGCTTAGAAAGGTTATTATCCAAAACGGTGGAGATACGTCTTTCCTTCCAGGCGAATACGTAGACGAATTTATCGTTAGAGAAGAAAACAAAAACGTTATTGAAAACGGCGGTAGACCAGCGATGGTTGAAAGGGTGCTTTTAGGTATTACTAAGGCTTCTCTTGCTACTGAAAGTTTCTTATCTGCCGCATCTTTCCAAGAAACTACGAAAGTTTTAACAGATGCTGCAATTAAGAATAAAATTGACCGTTTACAAGGTCTTAAAGAAAATATTATTATTGGTAAACTTATACCTGCTGGTACGGGTGCAAAAGAATACAATAATTTATTACCACAAGTTAACTTAACACATCAAAATAGTTGACTTAATATGGAAAAAATGATAAAATCATAAAGTTAGACTCAAAAGTTATGCGGTTTTGCAAAAACCTTGCAAATAAGCGTACTTTTGGGCAAAAACTGCTTTCTTTAAGCGGGTTTCCGCTTTTTGAATATTTCCGAAATAATAAAAAGGAGGTAAAAATATGCCAACAATTAACCAATTAATCAAACAAGGCAGAACGGTTGCACAAGAAAAGAGTAAATCTCCAATCCTTGCTAACTGTCCACAAAGAAGAGGTGTTTGTCTTTCTGTTACAACTACTTCTCCTAAAAAGCCTAACTCTGCTCTTAGAAAAATTGCAAGAGTACGTTTGACTAATAAGCAAGAAGGTACTGTGTATATTCCAGGTGAAGGTCATAACCTTCAAGAACACAGTTCAGTGCTTATTCGTGGTGGAAGGGTTAGAGACCTTCCAGGTGTTCGTTATCATATTATCCGTGGTACTTTGGATACTGCCGGCGTTGCAAAACGTAAGCAATCAAGAAGTAAATACGGTGCTAAAAAGCCTAAATAAGATAATTTGAACTAAAACTTTTACCTACTTTGTCGGAAAGTATTTAAAAAGCACCCGATTTTGTAGGCAGTATGTCGCTTATGCGACAGAAGGTTCACCGCTTTATTGCGTGTGATAGCTGTACAGGGGTTTAACCCTAAATATTTAAAGGAGGATTTAATTATGCCAAGAAGAGGCAGTGTTCCCAAAAGAGACGTTTTGCCAGACCCAATTTACGGTAGCAAAGTTGTAACTAAACTCGTTAACCAAATTATGTTGGACGGCAAAAAGGGAATTGCACAAGGTATCGTTTACGATGCTTTCAATACTATACAAGAAAAAACTGGTCAAGATGCTATGGAAGTTTTCAATCAAGCAATGGCTAACGTTATGCCATTACTTGAAGTTAAAGCAAGAAGGGTTGGTGGTTCTAACTACCAAGTTCCAATTGAAATCAGACCAGAAAGAAGACAAACTCTTGCAATTCGTTGGATTGTTCTTAATGCAAGAAAAAGAAGTGAAAGAGAAATGTGCGATAAACTCGCAAACGAACTTATTGACGCTAAAAATAATACAGGCGGTTCAGTAAAGAAAAAAGAAGATACTCACAGAATGGCAGAAACCAACAAGGCGTTTGCTCATTTCCGTTGGTAATTTGTAGGGGTAAATTATTATGGCAAGACAATACGACCTTTTACACACTAGAAATATTGGTATTATGGCTCACATTGACGCTGGTAAAACCACTACTACCGAAAGAATTCTTTTCTATACGGGAAAGACTCATAAACTCGGTGAAACTCACGATGGCGAAGCAACAATGGACTTCATGGTTCAAGAACAAGAAAGAGGTATAACTATCTGTTCTGCTGCTACGACTTGTCATTGGAAGGGAAACAGAATTAACATTATTGATACTCCGGGCCACGTAGACTTCACGGTTGAAGTTGAAAGGTCTTTAAGAGTATTAGACGGTGCTGTTGCTACTTTCTGTGCAAAGGGTGGCGTTGAACCACAATCTGAAACCGTTTGGAGACAAGCAGATAAATATAAAGTTCCAAGAATTGCTTACGTTAACAAAATGGATATTAACGGCGCTAATTTCTTTAACGCTATTACCATGATGAAGGATAGACTTCATACTAACGCAGTTCCAATTTGCCTTCCTATCGGAAAAGAAGACACTTTCAAAGGTATTATAGACCTTGTTAAGTTTGACTCTATTATCTATAACGATGATTTAGGTAAAGACTTCACCGTTGGACCTGTTCCAGAAGATTTACTTGACGTTGCTACTGATTATAGAACTCAACTTATGGAAATTTGCGCAGAACAAGAAGACGAACTCATGGAAAAATACTTTGAAACTGGCGAACTTTCTGTTGAAGAAATGAAAAGAGCAATCAGAAAAGCAACCATTTCAATGCAAATTACACCTGTTTTATGTGGTTCTTCATACAAAAACAGGGGTGTTCAACACCTTATTGACGCAATCATTGACTATTTACCAAGTCCAATAGACGTTGACCACGTTGAAGGTACTAACCCAAATAACGGTCAAACGGAAGTTAGAAAAACGTCTGACGATGAACCTTTTGCTGGTTTAGCGTTCAAAATCGTTGCTGACCCATTCGTTGGTAAACTTGCGTTTTTTAGAGCATATTCAGGTACTTTGGAATCTGGTTCTTACGTATACAATAGTACGAAAGGCAGAAAAGAAAGAGTTGGTAGGCTCGTATTAATGCACGCTAACCACAGAGAAGAAATTTCTGAAATTTTCTCTGGTGATATTTGTGCAATCGTAGGTTTAAAAGACACTACTACGGGTGATACTTTATGTGATGAATCACATCCTATCATCTTAGAACAAATGGAATTCCCAGAACCAGTTATTAAAGTTGCTATTGAGCCAAAAACTAAACAAGGTCAAGATAAAATGACTATGGCTCTTTTAAAACTTGCAGAAGAAGACCCAACGTTCAAGTTCTATACTGACAAAGAAACGGGACAAACTATTATTGCAGGTATGGGTGAACTTCACCTTGAAATTATCGTTGACAGATTACTTCGTGAATTCAAAGTAGAAGCAACCGTTGGTAAACCACAAGTTGCTTACAGAGAAACGTTTAGAAACGAAGTTGAAGCACAAGGTCTTTACAAGAGACAATCTGGTGGTAAAGGTCAATATGGTGATTGTAAGGTTAGATTTACTCCGTTAGACCCAGGCGCTGGCTTTGAATTCGTTGACGAAACCGTTGGTGGTTCTATTCCTAAGGAATACATTGAACCTGTTAGAAAGGGTATTGAAGAAGCTTCTAAAAACGGAACTCTTGCAGGCTACGAAGTTGTAGATTTCAGAGCAACCGTTTACGATGGTTCTTACCACGAAGTTGACTCGTCTGAAATGGCGTTCAAGATTGCTGGTTCACTTTGCTTCAAAGAAGCAATGAAAACTGCACGTCCTGTTATTTTAGAGCCAATTATGAAAGTTGAAATCGTTACGCCAGAAGATTACTTCGGCGACCTTATGGGCAACGTATCTTCTCGTAGAGGTACTATTCAAGGTACGGAAGATAGAAACGGCTCAAAAGTTATTGACGCTCAAATTCCGCTTTCTGATATGTTCGGTTATGCAACAGACCTTCGTTCAAGAACGCAAGGTCGTGGTCAATACACAATGCAATTTGACCACTATGAAGAAGTTCCTAAGTCAATAGCAGAAAAGATTATTGGCGAAAGAGCAAAATCTGATAATTAAGCAAAAACAATAAATATTTGTGAATTTGTATTTAATACTTGACACAATTTGCTTAATATTATATACTTTAAGTAATAAAAATTATAAATTTTTAAAAATAAAAAAATAAAAAATAAAAACAAACATAAATTTTTGGAGGAAACAAAAATATGGCTAAGGCAAAATTTGACAGAAGTAAACCACACGTTAACATTGGTACTATCGGTCACGTTGACCACGGTAAAACAACTTTAACTGCTGCAATTACAATGGTACTTGCATCACAAAATGGCGCTGAAAAAATGAGATATGACCAAATTGATAAACCACCAGAAGAAAAGGCAAGAGGTATTACGATTAATACTTCTCACGTTGAATATCAAACTGCATCAAGACACTACGCTCACGTTGACTGTCCAGGCCACGCAGACTACGTAAAAAACATGATTACGGGTGCTGCTCAAATGGACGGCGCAATCTTAGTTGCTGCTGCAACTGACGGTCCAATGCCACAAACAAGAGAACACATTCTTCTTGGTAGACAAGTTGGCGTTCCATACATCGTTGTATTCTTAAACAAATGCGACCTTGTTGACGACGAAGAACTTCTTGAATTAGTTGAAATGGAAGTTAGAGACCTTCTTTCTGAATACGGATTCCCAGGAGATGATACTCCTATCGTTAAAGGTTCAGCATTTAAGGCTCTTGAATTTGCTTCAAACGCAGATGCAGATGCAGTTGCTAATGCTCCTGAATGTAAATGTATTTTTGAACTTATGGACGCTGTTGATAGTTATATCCCAACTCCTGAAAGAGAATCTA
>JAZRLL010000096.1:0-15444 GCA_045646745.1 Christensenellaceae bacterium | reverse complement strand
AAATGTCAATTCTAAAAAATACAATTAAGTCAAATTATCCTTGTTTTTTAAAAAGTGTTATCTAATTTTATAATTTTACCATCTAAATATTTTAAATAACCATCTTTAAAAACGAATTCAATTTTATAAGCACGTAATTTTTGAGTTTTTTGGTTAAATTCTTTATTTACTTTATTAATTCCGTACTTGCCGTCTCCAATAATAAAATTACCTTTGCTACTTAAATGTGCTCTGATTTGATGAGTTTTCCCCGTTATTAATTCAACTTCTAATAAAGACGATTTATCAAACTCTTTTAAAACCTTATATTTAGTTACTATTTTAACGCTATTGGGAACTTGATTTTTATATATTTTCACTAAACTATTTTCACTATCCTTAACTAAAAAATCAATTAAAACATCTTCATTTTTAGGCATTTTGCCGTAAACTTCACATATATAATATTTTTTTATATCCCTATTTTTAAAGGCGTTTAACAATTCTTTTTCGGCTAACTCGTTTAAAGCAAAAATAAGCAATCCTTCGGTATTTCTATCAAGCCTATGCACAAGACTTGCACTTTCAAATTTTTCTTTAACTATTTTTTCAAAATCTTCGCTAGTTATATTTGCGTTTTTATTACATACTAAAACGTCTTCGTTTTTAAATACTATATCTAAACTATAATCGTGCTTTTTGCCATCGTAGTAAACGATTACACAATCGTTTTCATTAACGAAAACGTCTTTATTAACTCTTTTTCCGTTAATTTTAATATCTTTATTTCTTAACAACTTCATTAAAGTATTGTAAGATAATTCACCCTTATAACTTTCAAGCAAAAAATCGCTAAGTTTTAAGTTGGTCTTCACCAAAAACTCTTTCATATATTATTAACCCTTTTTTATTTTGGAATAAAAAACAAGGTGTACACAATTTTTGTATACACCCTTCTATTTCAATTATCTATCTTCTTCAATTTTGTCTATTTTTTTATCTTTTGGTTTAATTACTAAAAGAGCGATTATAGCAAGAAGACAAGTTGCAGAAACACAAAGAAGAATAAACGGAACCGTGTTTACTGAAAGCCAATCAGAAAAACTTACTTTGTAGTCAACCATATAGTACTTTTGAGAAACTACAACGTTTTTCGTGTGCTTAATTTCACTCTTATTTCCCAAAGCGTCAATTGCGTAAACTTCTAATCTATAAACACCTTTTTTAGTTGGAACGAAAGATAATTCGTCTACGTCAAATTCTTCCGTTGCAGTTTGCCAAGCGCTTTCATCAGCACCTTCTTTTTCTGCATATTGTAAAATATAAGTAGTTTCAACGTCGTTGCCGTTTACTTTTATTGAACTGAACGAATATTCAAGACCAATAAAGCCTTCGTCTTCATATTGAGAAGTAATTTCAACCGTTGGATTAGAGTATTTAACGTTAAATTCAAATATAGGAATAATTAAAGTTTCAGTTAAAGACGCAACGTCGCCTGTAAATTCGGTTTCAAAATCTTTATCTACGTAATATTTAACGCTTCCGCTTTGAGTTTTTACGTAAATTTGATTACCATTATCTGAAAGTTTATAAAAACCGTCTTGTTTTTCAAGTAGATATTCAGAAGTTAAAGTTATAGGCTCTTCGTTAAAAGCTAACTCTTCAACGTGAAATTCAGTATAGAATCTATAAGTTCCAGATTTAGAAATTTTAAACGTTGGATTAGTTTTGGTTGCTTCAACTTTTGAATAACTTGATGAACCTGGTGCAGAATAATAAACGTTTTTAGTAATGCGGTCGTAGTTAAGCGAAGTATCCATTAATTTTACAACGCTTGGCGTAGTAAAAGAATCCCCTAGTTTTTTGTTTTGAATTTCGCTGTTTACAAGTGTTTTATAATCGTTTATATCAGACTCACTTAAATTGTCTTTATACTTAACTTTAATTAAAGACACATCGTTTGTAACGGATAATTTAGAAAGATGATATACACTTTCGTCGTCTTTTTTAAAAATTTTAATTTCATAATTTCCAACTTCTCTTAAAATAATAGAAACTTTAAAAATTGGACTTTTAGAAAATGAAATGTATTCAGCCCATCTATCTTCGTTATCTTTTTTCGCATTGTCATCAAAAAGAACTAAACTTTCGTTATTGTCAAGATTTTTAGCTGTGATTTTAATATCAGCCATATTTAAATCTTTAACGCTTTCTTTCTCAATTTCAATATCGTAAGCAACTGAAAGGTAAATGGTTTTTTCAAGGTCGTAAGTATTAGCCTTAACCGATACCATTTTTGCAAACGCAAGCGATGGTAAAGCCAAGATGGCACAAATAGCAATTACGATAAGTTTTTTAAAAGTATTTTTGTTGAACATTTCTACTCCTAATATTCTAAATATGAATAAACTCATATAGTTTATAATTTTTACACTTAATTTATTTTACTATTTATAAGCAATTTTGTCAATAACTATATAATAAAATTTTAACTAATAATAACAAAAAACCTATTAAAGTGTCGGTTTTAAGGTTATTGAAGTATCAAATAATTTCCAAGGCGTTAAATTCCTTGGAGGTTCAACTTTAAAGGTTAACCTTTCTTTCGTTACGGGATGAGTAAAAGATAAAGACGTTGCCCAAAGTGATAAATTACCCTTTACCGCATTTTCTCCGCCGTATCTCATATCGCCGAAAACGGGATGCCCTAAATGAGCCATTTGCACCCTTATTTGATGCGTTCTTCCTGTATGTAAGGTAATTTCAGTTAAAGACAAGCCACCCTTTTCTTGAATAACGTTATAGTCAAGTTTAGCCATTTTTGCACCTTCAACCGTTTGACCGCACACGTAAACCATATTATTTATTGGATTTTTCTTTAAATAGTCAACCAAAGTTCCCTTCTTTTTCAATAAATCGCCAACTAAAACGGCAAAATACTTCTTTTGAAAATCACCTTGTTTCATTTGCTCGGAAAGTCTACTTGCAGCCTTTGAAGTTTTAGCAAAAACCATAACTCCGCCGGTTGGCCTATCAAGTCTATGAACGAGCCCAACGTAAACGTTTCCAGGTTTCTCGTCTCTTTTCTTAATGAAATTTTTAATTATAGTGAGCATATCTAAATCTTTGCTCTCGTCAGAACAAGACGGAATATTCTGTGGTTTTAAAACTACGATTATATGATTATCTTCGTAAATGATTATAGGTTCTTCCATAACTTCTCCTAAAATTTAATTATTTGACGTCCAAATACCCGAACAGCCACAAGGCAACGCAATTTTTTCATCGGTTGGCAAGCCCACTTCGTAGGCTTCAAAATTACCGCCTAGATGGGATAAATTAAGGGTTAAAATGTTTTTAATAACTTGTGGTTGTAAACCCGTTGTATAACTGTTTATAAGAAAGAATAAAGGCTTGTCCGACAATACGTTAACGCATGTTTTAACAAGGTTAAAAAGTTCGTTTTCAATCTTCCAAGTTTCGCCGTTTGGACCTCTTCCAAAACTTGGCGGGTCCATTATAATTGCATCGTACTTTTTGCCCCTTCTAATTTCTCTTTGAACGAATTTATAGCAATCGTCAACGATGTATCTAACGTTCTTATCTGCAACGTTTGAAAGCCTACAATTTTCGCCTGCCCTTTCAACCATACCTTTTGCAGCGTCTACGTGGCAAACGGAAGCCCCCGCCTTTAAACAAGCAACGGTTGCTCCACCCGTATAAGCAAACAAATTTAATACGTTAATCGGTCTATTAGCCCCTTTTATTAATTCAGACATCATATCCCAATTAACTGCTTGCTCTGGGAAAAGTCCCGTATGCTTAAAGCCCATAGGTTTAATTAAAAACTTTAAGTCTTTATAACTAATAACCCACTCGCTTGGCATAGGTTTTCTGTTTTCCCATTTTCCGCCACCCGTTTCACTTCTAACGTATTTGGCGTTTATTTCTTTGTTTTTATTTAAGTCTTGTGAAGAAGGCCATATTACTTGCGGGTCTGGTCTTAATAAAACCACGTCTTTCCACCTTTCAAGTTTATAGCCGTCTCCCGTACCTATAATTTTGTAATCTTCCCAATTATTTGCTACTTTCATATTATACTTTTTCTACACCGATTTTAACGTTTTCAGAAACGATATCCCACTCTTTTATATAACCTTTAACTTCACTAGTTATAATTTGGTTAGCAAGTACCGCTTCTTTTAAATTCGTTGATTTTTCATTTATCACTTTTAAAGCATTTCCTTCGGCTTGAATATATAAATTAATTCTATCAACTACTTCAAAGCCCGCTTCCTTTCTCATAGTTTGAATTTTTGAAATAAGTTCTCTTTCAATACCTTCAAGCATAAGTTCTTCGGTTATATTAGTATCTAAAACTACCGTAATATCGCTTTCACTTGCGGAAACGAAGCCTTGTTTACTTTCAGAAGAAATAAGTAAATCGTCAATCGTGAACTCAACCGTAGAGTCGCCTAAAACCGTAGAGTAAGTTTCGCCCTTTTTAACTGCTGAAACTATTTCGTTAGCATTACAATTTTCCAAGAAATTTCTAATTAAGCCGAGTTTTGCACCATATTTTGGACCTAACGTTTTAAGTTGTGGTTTTAACTTGTAAACGATAAAGTCTTTGGCGTCAGTTAAAAGTTCAATTTCTTTAATATTTAACTCGTCTCTAGCGATTGATAAAATATCTTCGCTTAAATTAGCCTTTCTTTCCGTTGCGACGAACATTTTTTGAAGTGGTTGACGATTTTTTACGTTTGCAGTATTTCTTGCCATTCTACCAAGAGAAACAATGTCCATAATAACCGCCATAGAATTTTCAAGTTCAAAATCAACTTTGCTTTCATCGTATTTAGGGAAAGAACAAAGATGAACGGATTTTGGTGCGTCCTTATAGAAATTAGGAATTAAGTTAAGATACATGCTTTCAGCCATAAAAGGAACGTATGGTGCAGAAAGTTTAGTTAAAGTTTCTAATACCGTATAAAGAGTTGTGTACGCCGAAATTTTATCTTCGGTCATATCTTTACCCCAATACCTTTCTCTACCACGCCTAATATACCAGTTAGAGAAATCTTCGCAAAATGCTTGAAGCATTCTTGAAGTTTCAAAAATTTGATATTTATTTAAACCTTCGTCAACGTTTTTAATTAAGGTGTTAAGTTTAGATAACGCCCATTTATCCATTAAACTAAGTTTACACTTGTTTATGTCGTAATTTGCAGGATTATATTTATCAATATCAGCATATAAAACGTAGAAAGCGTAAGTATTCCATAAAGTACCCATAAACTTTCTTTGCGCTTCGGATACCGCTTCTTCGTAAAATCTTGATGGAAGCCAAGGAGCCGAGCCCGTGTAGAAATACCATCTAACAGCGTCTGCACCTTGTTTATCTAAAACTGACCAAGGGTCAACTACGTTTCCAATATGTTTAGACATCTTTATACCGTTTTTATCGTTAACGTGTCCTAAAACGATACAGTTTTTAAACGGTGCTTTATCAAACAGCAAGGTGGAAATAACTAAAAGAGTATAGAACCAACCTCTCGTTTGGTCAATTGCTTCACTAATGAAATCCGCTGGGAATTGCTTATCAAATAATTCCTTGTTTTCAAATGGATAGTGAAGTTGAGCAAAAGGCATTGAGCCCGAGTCAAACCAGCAGTCAATAACGTCTTTAACCCTAGACATCGTTCCACCGCACTCACATTTAAAAGTAGGTGCGTCAATATAAGGTCTATGAAGTTCAATATCCCCTTCAATACCACAAAGGTCTTTGAGTTCTTGCTTTGAGCCTATAACGTGAACTTTATCACAGCAATCACAAGTCCAAACAGGAAGCGGAGTTCCCCAATATCTTTCCCTTGATAAACCCCAATCTATAACGTTTTCAAGGAAATTTCCCATTCTACCAGTCTTTATAGTTTCAGGCATCCAATTCACTGAATTGTTTGCCTTAATTAACCTATCTTTAATAGCCGTTGTTTTAATAAACCAACTGCTTCTTGCGTAGTAAATGAGTGGAGTATTGCATCTCCAACAGAAAGGATAACTATGAGTAAATTCCATAGTTTTAAACATAAGTCCGTTGTTTTGTAATTTTTCAATTATAACCTTGTCTGCATCTTTAACGAATAAACCCTTTAAATCTTCGCACTCGTCAGTCATGTTTCCTCTATTGTCAACCAAATTAACAAAAGAAATATCGTACTTTTTGCAAACACGTGAGTCGTCTTCACCAAAAGCAGGTGCGTTGTGAACGATACCCGTACCATCATCCATAGTAACGTAATCGTCGCAAATACATAAATAGGCTTTTTTACCCCTTTCAAGCGTTGCGTAATTAAATAAAGGCTCGTATTCTTTGTATTCGTACTCAATACCCTTTTTAACCGACAACGTTTCGTATTTTTCAAATAATTTAGGCGCAAGTTGTTCGGCTAAAATATATTTTGAGCCGTCTTCCGCTTTAATTAAAACGTAATTTTCATTAGCGTTGAAACAAAGCGCAACGTTAG
Source organism: Christensenellaceae bacterium (assembly GCA_045646745.1). Lineage (GTDB taxonomy): Bacteria > Bacillota > Clostridia > Christensenellales > Borkfalkiaceae > HGM11412. Next base: position 8,938 of record JAZRLL010000096.1, on the reverse strand, counting down.
AAGGTAAAGTCCAAGGAGTAGTAGTCCACGCAAGGAAATAAGTGTTTTCTTCGCCTTTTACTTTAAATTTAACGTAAACTGATTTTTCAGTTACGTCTTTATACCCCTGAGCAACTTCGTGAGATGAAAGCGCCGTTCCACATCTTGGGCAGTAAGGCACGATTTTATAGCCTTTATAAAGTAAACCTTTTTTCCAAATTTCCTTTAAAGCCCACCACTCTGATTCAATATAGTTATCTTTGTAAGTAATATAAGGGTTATCCATATCACACCAATAACCTAATCTATCACTCATATCTTTCCACTCGGAAGTATATTTAAAAACTGAATCCTTACATTGTTTAATAAAAGGTTCAATTCCGTATTTTTCAATATCTTTCTTTCCGTCTAAACCTAACTTTTTCTCAACTTCAAGTTCAACGGGCAATCCGTGAGTATCCCAACCCGCTTTTCTTAAAACGTGTTTTCCTTTCATCGTTTGATATCTTGGAATTATATCTTTAATAACACGTGTTAAAACGTGCCCGATATGCGGTTTGCCGTTTGCCGTTGGCGGACCATCGTAAAAACAAAATTCTTCCGAGCCCTCGTTCTTTTTAATGCTTTCTTCAAAAACTTTGTTTTGATTCCAAAATTCAACTATTTCTTTTTCTCTTTCAAGGAAATTGAGATTGGTTTCAACTTTTTTATACATACTAAACTCCTTAATTGTTTCTAAAAAAATAAAAGGTCTTTCGCCAAGAGACGAAAAACCGTGGTACCACTCTTATTTGTGAATATAAAACTCACCTTAAAACTTTAACGCAGTTATACGAATTAGCCTACTTAATTTCAACCATCAACTATGAAGTGATAAGTTTAAAGTTAAATTGCCGACTTCCACCAAACGCCGAACTCTCTTTAAATTTACAAGCCTTAAACCGTCTTCAATCATCGTTTTTAATATATTATATATATTATATTAACAAAAAAATAAATTTAAGTAAAGCAAAAATAACAAATTTCTAAATTTTTAAAATTTTTTACTTAAAATTCGCATAATTAATATGTTTAAATACTTGATTTAATGTCGTTTTTATTATAAAATATTAGTACTGCGATAGATGGGGAGTTAGCGGTGCCCTATAACTTGCAATCCGCTATAGCAAGATTGAACACCCAACGAGGTATATCGTATGGAACGTAGCCGTAATACAAGTGGCGTTGATATCAAGGTCTTATGCAATATGAACCTGTGAACCGTGTCAGGATAGGAATATAGCAGCACTAAGTAGGAATTCGTATGTGCCATAAGGTAGCTTTGGCGGAGTTAACTGTTTACAAAGCAGTTCGGTATCTTATATCGGATTGGGCTCGCAGTAATTTTAATAAGGATTGGGTTTTAGCATGCTAAAACTCTTTTTAATAAGATGAATAAAGAAAACTTACTAAAAATTTTTAAAGATATTGAAAACGGAAATAATTTAGGCGAAAAAATTACCTTGGTTGGCGCAACAAAGTTTGTTGACGTTCAAAATATAAACCAAGCAATTAGTTGCGGTTTAAAAGACGTTGGGGAGAATAAAGCCCAAGAATTTAGGGATAAATTTGATAATTTGCTTCCTTGTAATTATCATTTTTTTGGAACTTTGCAAAAAAATAAAATTAAATATTTAATTGGAAAGGTTCATTTAATTCACAGCGTTGATAGTTTAGATTTAATTGAAGAAATTTCTAAACAAAGCACGCAAAAAAACCTTACAACCAACGTACTTATTGAACTTAATTTAGGCGAAGAGCAAAAAGGCGGTTTTAATATTGAAATGGTTGGCGAAGTTTTAGAAATTTCAAAAAACTATAAAGGCGTTAACATTTTAGGCTTTATGGCTATGCTTCCAAACGTTTCTGATGAAAACGTACTTATTCCACTGCTTGAAAAAGTTAGAAGTTTATACGACTACTATAAAAATTCGTACGGATTTAAACATTTGTCAATAGGTATGTCTAACGACTACGCTTTGGCAATTAAACACGGCTCTAATATGATTAGAGTGGGCTCCTTAATTTTTGGTGATAGATATTGAAAATCAACTTAAACGATTTCGGCACGAAAGATATTAAAACCTTTATCCCCACTAAATTTGAAGACGCTGAACAAATCGTTAAATATTTAAAAGATAATCCCTTAATTTTAAACCTTTCTAAACTTAAAGGAAATAAAGCACAAAGGTTTTTAGATATTTTACTCGGTGCGTGTTTACTTATTGATAAAGGCGTTTGCCCACTTGATAAAGATAATTACTTATTTTTAGATAAAAATAATTAAGGCGGTTGTGATTTTTCACAACCGCCTTTTTATTTTAAATTTTAATATCCGTTAGGATTATTAATTTGCCACCTTAAAGCGTCTTTACACATATCTTCTAAATTCTTCGTTGCCTTAAAGCCTAAAAGTTCGTAAGCAAGCGATGGGTCTGCATAACACTCTGCAATATCGCCAGGACGCCTATCAACAATTTGATAAGGAATATCTTTGCCCATAGCCTTTGAAAACGCTTTAACCATATCAAGAACGGAGTATCCTACACCCGTTCCCAAGTTTACTATAAATAAACCGGATTTATCAAATAGTTTATTAACGGCTAATACGTGCCCGATAGCAAGGTCAACTACGTGAATATAGTCTCTAACCCCCGTACCGTCTTTGGTTTTATAGTCTCCACCGAAAACACTTAATTTTTCAAGTTTACCTACGGCAACTTTCGTGATATAAGGACATAAATTGTTTGGAATTCCGTTAGGGTCTTCGCCTATCATACCAGATTCGTGTGCACCAACGGGATTAAAATATCTTAAAATTCCAACGTTAAAGTCTTTATCCGCTTTACAAATATCTTTTAAAATATATTCAATAAAAAGTTTAGTACTGCCGTATGGATTAGTAGTTGATAAAGGAAAATCTTCTTTAATAGGTACGGTGTGTGGGTCGCCGTAAACGGTTGCAGAAGAAGAGAAAACTAAATTTTTACAATTAAATTCCTTCATAACCTCAACAAGTGCAATTAATCCGCCAATATTATTTTGATAATATTCAAGTGGCTTTTGAACTGATTCACCTACCGCTTTATAGCCTGCAAAATTAATAACGGCGTCAATTTTATAACGCTTAAATATTTTTCTTAATGCAACTTTGTCGTTAATGTCGGCCTTAATAAACGGAATTTTTTCTCCAACGATTTTTTCCACCCTTTTAACCGCTTCAATTTTACTATTGCTTAAATTATCAACGATAACCGCTTTATAGCCCGCTTTTATAAGTTCAATAACGGTATGGCTACCAATATATCCCGCACCACCCGTAGTTAAAATAGTTTTCATTTCTTATCTCCTTTTGTTATTTATCTTATTATATCACTACACTTTATTTTTTGCAATTATTATTTTATATTTTAATGAATTTTTAAAAATTTAATCATACTATATTATATGAAAACTATCGTTTTAACGGGTGGAGGTACAGCCGGTCATTGTACACCGCATTTTGCCCTTCTAAAATACCTTGAAAATCATTTTGATAATATTTATTATATAGGCTCTCAAAACGGTATTGAGAAAAAATTAGTAAAAGAGAAAAACATACCTTACTTTTCAATTTCTACCGTAAAATTTATAAGAGGTTTTGACCTAAAAAATTTAAAACTCCCCTTTTTATATCATAAAAGCGTTAACGAAGCAAAAAAAATACTTGAAAAATTAAAGCCAGACGTAGTCTTTTCAAAAGGCGGATACGTTGGACTTCCCGTTTGCCACGCTTCAAAAAAACTAAACATCCCCGTTATAGTGCACGAATCCGATTACTCAATGGGGTTATCAAATAAAATTTCAAGTAAATTTGCAAGCGCCGTTTTAACAACTTTTAAAGATACGAGCAAAAAACTTAAAAACGCTGTGTACGTTGGCTCACCGATTAGAGAAGAATTGTTTTATAATACTACTAAAAACTACGACCTTTTTTCTTTTGATAAAAGCAAGCCCACCCTTTTGATTACGGGTGGCTCAACGGGTGCAAAAAGCATTAACGATTTAATTTTTAAAAACGCATCTACTATAACTCAAAATTTCAACCTTTTACACCTTGTTGGAAAAGGAAATTTAACAAATCATAAACTAAAAAATTACAAACAAATAGAATTTGCCGATATGCAAAAAATTTATCCTATCGTAGACGTTTGCGTTTCAAGATGTGGCTCTAATACCGCCTTTGAACTGCTCAGTTTAAATATCCCTACTATTTTTATTCCACTACCAAAAACGATATCAAGGGGCGACCAAATAGAAAACGCTAAATATTTTGAAAATTTAAAATTATGCAAAGTTTTATATCAAGAAAATTTAACTTTTGACTCATTATATAAAGCCATTTTAAAAACTTACGAAAACAAAGAAAAATACATTGATGAAATGAAAAAGCACGATTTTAAAAATGCAAATAAGAAAATTATAGAAATTTTAACTAAATATTGACAAAACCTGTCATATATAATATCATATAATTATTATACGAAAGGTGATTATATGAAAATTCAAAATTTAGTTGAAACTATTTTTTTACTTTTATCAAAGGAAAAAGTGTCGGCCAAATATTTATCTGAAAGGTTTAACGTTTCAATCCGCTCGGTGTATAGATATATTGACGACCTTTCTTTAACAATTCCTATATTTAACGTTAGGGGTAGAAACGGCGGTTTTTCAATTTCAGACGATTTTAAAATTTCTTCAACCTACTTAACGAAAGAAGAAAAAAGCACCCTACTTAACATTATTGCGGGTGTTAAAAACGAAGTTTCTTCGCCAATCATTGAAAGGTTATTTGATAAAATTTCTTCAATTTCAAAAGTTAGAAGCACTAACTTAAACGTTAATTTTGGCAATTTAATTATTGATGGAAGCGCTTGGGGAAATAGCGAATCATACAAAGAAAAATTAACGATAATTGAAGAGTGCATTGAAAACAAATCTTCACTTCTTATTGGATATCAAGATAGAGATGGGCAAGTTTCCGAAAGAGAAATTGAACCGCACACTCTAATTTTAAAACAAGGTTTATGGTATTGTTATGCCTATTGCCATTTAAGAAACACGTTTAGGCTTTTTAAAGTTGGAAGAATAGAAAAAATGAAGATTTTACCTAAAAATTTTGAAAGGCGTGAAACGTCTAACCTTAAAGGCCTTTTAAACGAGTGGTATTCAACTTTAAACTCTCAAAACGTTGAATTGCTAGTTGATAAAACTATAAAATCCGACGTTGAAGAGTGGCTTGGCGTTGATAAAGTTATAACTATGCCAAACGGCGAAATTAAAATTAATACTCCTATCCCGCTTGACGACGTTTTAGTTTCTAAAATATTATCTTTTGGAAATAAAATTAAAGTTTTATCACCACAAACGCTAAAAAATTCAGTGTTAGAAATGGCTAATCAAGTTATTAAAAATTATTCTTAAAAACTAATTTAAAAAATCAAAAAAGCCCGTAAGGGCTTTTTTATTTTACATATAAGTATACGCTTTATCAAAAGTTATATTTGCATCAAACTTTGGATATTTTTCTTTTATTAATAAGGAGATTTCTTCCTTTAATTTCTTTTCATCTAAATTTTTATCATACGGAAGAACAACGTCAAAAATAGCAATATTTCTTTCTATTCCGTAAACGATTCTCAAATCGTGAATAGTTAATTTTTCGTGTAAGGTTTTTACTTTCGTTGATATATATTCCTTCAACTCTTTAACCATTTCATCGTCTTCTGCAATAGGGTCGTAGTGAATTACCAAATTTAAATTGAGTTTATGTAAAACGTCTTTTTCAATAGTATCAATAATTTCATGGCTTTTAAAAGGGTCTTCCGAAGATAACATTTCTACGTGTACGCTTGCAAAAAGTCTACCAACACCGTAGTCGTGTACCATCAAATCGTGAATACCTAAAACGCCTTCATAACTCATTATTTCATTTTTGAGTTCTTCAACCAATTCCTTTTCAGGTGCTTTACCTAAAAGCGGACTAATAGTGTCTAAAACAATTTTTACACCGCTAATTAAAATTAAAATTGCAACTAAAACGGTCATGTATCCGTCTAATGAAAAATTTGTAAAGATTGACGCAAGCGTAGAAATTAAAACTACCGTAGTTGAAATAACGTCGTTTCTACAATCGGTTGCAGTTGCAATTAAAGATTGTGAAGATATTTTTTTTGCAACGACTTTATTAAATATCATCATAAAAAGTTTAATACAAATTGCCGAAAGTATAATTATTATTGCTACAACTGAAAACTTTAAAGTTGACGGATTTATAATTTTATCAATTCCACTTTTTAAAAGTTCAACGCCCAGCATCGTAATTAAAAAGGAAACTATAAGACCTGCAACGTATTCGTATCTTCCATGTCCGTAAGGATGTTCTTCATCAGCGGGGCGATTTCCAAGTTTAAACCCTAAAAATCCAATAATGTTAGAAGATGCGTCGGATAAATTGTTAACGGCGTCTGCAATTATTGCAATAGAGCCCGATATTAAACCTGCCAAACCCTTTATTAAGAATAAAACTATATTAAAAATTATGCCTACTATATTTGCAAATTTACCATAACTTGCTCTAACGATAGGATTTTTTACGTCTTTACTATTTTTTATAAATAGTGAGAAAATTTTATCAAACATAATTCGCCTTTTAAAAATAATTTATTTTTTAATTTTAATCGTTAAGTCCAACGCTTGCCTTTGCATTTAAATCAAGGGAGGCAAAATTTCTTTTTAAATATTGCAAATAGCCTTCCGCACCTATCATACACGCGTTATCGGTACATAATTTCTTTTCAGGTAATACTAATTTAATACCATTTTCGTTACATTTTTCTTGCAATCTTTCTCTTAAATACGTATTAGCAACTACTCCGCCACCAGCAGTTATAGTTTTGTAATTTTTGCTCGTAGCAACCTTAATGGTATTTTCAACTAACACGTCAATAGCTGAGCGCTGAAAAGAGTGCGCTACGTCTTCTTTAACTATTTCCTCGCCTTTCATTTTAGCAGTATTAACATAGTTAATAACGGCAGTTTTAAGTCCGCTATAAGAAAAATCATAACCGCCTTTACCCTTTAACATTTTAGGTAGTTGCACGTTATTATTTCCAGATTTTGCAAGGCGTTCTATATTAACGCCACCAGGATAGGTTAAGCCTAAAACCCTTGCGACTTTATCAAAGGCTTCGCCAACGGCGTCGTCAAGCGTTTTGCCTATCACTTCGTAGGTGTAATAATCCTTAACTTCAATTATTGCGGTATGACCACCGCTTGCAAGCAAACTAATAAAAGGTGGCTTTAAATTTTTATCGCATAAATACGATGCTGATAAATGCCCCCTTATATGACTTACGGGAATAAGCGGAATTTTTAAGGAATACGCAAGTGATTTAGCGTACGATACCCCAACGAGCAAAGCACCTAATAAACCCGCTCCGTAAGTAGTGGCAATAGCATCAATCTCGCTAAGCGAAATATTTGCTTCTTTAACCGCCATTTCAACCGCCAAAGAAATAGCGGTGGTATGCGCCCTTGAAGCAATTTCTGGAACTACTCCGCCGAAAGGAATATGTTCAGTCATTGAACTCATAATTATGGAAGATAAAATTTCTCTACCCCCCTTAACTACGGCGCAAGCAGTTTCATCGCAACTTGATTCTATCGCCAATATAACTGCATCTTCTTTGATTGCAGTATTTTTAACAATTTCACTATATTTCATTATATTTTTTTAAGATAATCTACGATAAAGGTATCAATTTCGCCGTCCATTACCGCTTGAACGTTTGAGTTTTCCGAGCCTGTTCTATGGTCTTTAACCAAAGTGTACGGACAAAATACGTAAGAACGAATTTGGCTACCCCACTCAATTTTTTTGATTTCGCCTTTAAGTTCTTGTGCTTCTTGAAGTCTTTCGGCTTCCTTTTTCTCTACCAACTTACTAATAAGCATTTTCATCGCTTGTTCTTTGTTTTGAATTTGAGACCTTTCGTTTTGACAAGCAACTATAATACCCGTTGGCAAGTGCGTAATTCTAATTGCAGATTCAGTTTTATTAACGTGTTGACCACCCGCTCCGCTTGAACGATAAGTATCAATTTTAAGTTCGTCTGGTCTAATTTCAATTTCGTTGCTATTTTCAATTTCAGGCATAACTTCAACGGAAGAAAAAGACGTGTGCCTTCTTGCGTTAGAGTCAAAAGGAGATATTCTAACCAATCTATGAACCCCTTTTTCCGCTTTTAAATATCCGTAAGCATTAGTGCCTTCAACCTTAAACGAAACGTTTTTAATACCCGCTTCATCGCCAGATAACCTATCCAATTCTACAACTTTATATCCGTTCTTTTCGGCGTAGCAAATGTACATACGATATAACATTTCAGTCCAATCGCACGCTTCCGTTCCGCCCGCACCTGCGTGAAGAGTCATAATTGCATTAGAAGAATCGTACTTGCCTTTTAAAAGGGCTTGAAGCCTTATTTTCTCAATATCTTCTTCGGCAATTTTGAGTTCGTTTTCAACTTCGCCCATAAAAGTATCGTCGTTTTCTTCTTCGGATAAAGTTATCATTTCTTCTGCGTCTTGAATTGCTTTTTCGGCTTTATCAAAAACTTCAATTTTGTTTCTAACCGCTTGGGCTTTTCTTGAAAATTCCGCCGACTTTGCTAAATTAGTGTAAACTTCTTCCTTTTCAAGTTCACTTTCTAAATTTTTAAGTTCTTCTCTTGCATTGGAAATATCAAGCGAATATCCCGCTTCTTTTAAGATGGTTTTTAAATCGTTTATTTTTTGCCAATATAAATCTGTTCTAATCATAACTATTATTTATTGCCCACAACAATTCTTGTATTTTTTACCACTAAGTCGGATCGTA
>JAZRLL010000095.1:0-1126 GCA_045646745.1 Christensenellaceae bacterium | reverse complement strand
AATTAATAGATATAATGAAGATAACTATAAAACATATTTATATCTTCCGCCATTTTTAAAAGGTAGCGATTTAGTTTATGTAGAAAAAATTTTAGATAAATTTTACGGTGTTTACGGAGAGAGTTATTGGGCGTTAGAATTTGCAAAAGAAAAAAACGTTAAACTTTTTGCGGGGTTAGGCTTTAATTTGTTTAATAAAATTGATTATAACGCATTAAAAAGTTTATCAATTAAAGAAATTACTCTATCAAAAGAACTTTCCAATTTTGAAATTTTAAATATTTCAAATGATGCAAACGTATTGTCTGTTGGAAACGTTGAAATAATGGATTTAATTTATTGTCCGTTCAATAAAGATTGTAAAAATTGTAAAGTTAATAAAGTTTTTTCATTAATAGATGAAAATAATAGAGAGTTTTTAGTTAATAGATATAAACTTTCGTCTTGCCAATTTAAAGTTTATAATTGTGCGGATTTATATAACGCTTACGATTTTAATAAAAAGATTTACGATTTAAGATTTAAAAACGATACTTATTTAAATAACGTTATATTTAATAAATTCTCCGATATTTCTAAGTTTATAAAAAGTAAAACGAGCGGAAACTCAATTAAAGGAATAAAATGATTAAACAAAAAACCTTAAAAGCTTTAGAATTTGATAAAATTTTAGCAAAAATAAGTAGTTATGCCGTATTAAATTCTACAAAAAAATTAATAAACAATTTAGTGCCGTTTTCTAATTATAACGACGTTATAAATTCTTTAAACTTAACTAAGGAAGGTTATAATTTACTCTATAATTTAGGTGTTGGTGGCGTTGATTACTTTGATGAGTTATTTGATGAGCTAGATAGGGCAAAAAAAGGCGCTATTTTATCACTTAAAGAACTTTTAAATATCGCGTCTCTTCTTAGGTCTTCAAGAATTACTTCTTCTGCAATAATCAAGGCTTATGAAAATGAAAATTCGCTTTTAAAAGATATTGCGCTTAAAATTTATATAGATACTTATTTAGAAAATGATATAACTTCTAAAATTTTAAATGAAAACACGATATCGGATAACGCTTCAACAAAACTTTATCAAATTAGAACTAATATTAAAAATATTAATGAAAAAATTA
>JAZRLL010000094.1:0-3991 GCA_045646745.1 Christensenellaceae bacterium | reverse complement strand
TATAAAGAGGTTGTCGTCTTTACTGGGACTAACGCTGATAGAATGACTCAGTATCTAATTGATATTGAGGAAATAGAACAAAAGATAGCCGACAAAGAGGCGGAATTAAAAGAATTAGAGGACGCTCTAAGCAAAATGGAGGACGCTTTAAGGAAAATGAAAGATGAAGAGGTAAAAATATTTTGCCTTAGGTTCATAGATAAAAAGAGGGTAACGGAAATAGCTGGTATATTAAATTATGACCGTACCAGTATATACAATAAAATAAATAAAATTAAAGAAAAGTACGATTTAAAGAGGTTATAACTTTCGACAAATTTCGACAAAAGTAGTGTTATAATGATATTGTGATAATTTATATATCACAAGGAATAACCACATTTTCTTTTTAGGATAAACCAAACATATTGAAAGCCGAGAGACTACACCTTAACCCGTAGTCTCTTATTTTATGAAGAGCCTAGTATAATAATCGCCCCCTGTGATTTTTTTGGATTATTCGCTTTCTTGTCCTCCTTTCGACAAGGAATATACTAGACTTTTCATAAAGTAAAGGGGCGAAAATATGAGGATAGAAGAATATAGCATAAATGATATAGTACCGTATGAGTTTAACCCTAGAAAAAACGAGGACGCTATACCGTATGTTATGGAATCTATAAAAGAGTTTGGCTTTAAAGTGCCGATTGTTATAGATAAAAATAACGTAGTAATAGCGGGGCATACACGCTTAGAAAGTGCTAAGCGACTAGGATTAAAGACGGTACCGTGTATTAAGGCTGACGACCTAAGCGACGAGCAGGTTAAAGCGTTTAGACTAGCTGACAATAAAGTTAGCGAAAAAGCGGAATGGGATTTTGACCTATTAGACAAAGAGTTAGAGGATATTTTAGATATAGATATGACTTTATTCGATTTTGAATTACCCGAAGAGGAAGAGGAAGAATACGAATATAACGACAACGAGCGAGAGCGTACAGTTGAGGGCTATAACCTAGATATATTGGATTTAGAAAGAGTGGACGGATTCTATCAAATGCCAATTATTAGGAATAATCACCACGTACCAAAAGAGCTAATAGGATTCAATTATGCGTTAAGTAGTAATAAGTTTGATTTTGGTATTCATTGTTTTGTAGATGATTACCAATTTGAAAGACTATGGAACGCACCGCATAAATACGTTGATAAAATCGCTGAGTATGATTGTTTTTTAAGTCCCGATTTTAGCTTATATACTGATATGCCTATGAGTATGAAGATATGGAACGTTTACCGTAGCAGGTTAATAGGGCAATACTTTCAGGATAGAGGAATAACAGTTATACCTACTATATCGTGGGCTGAGAAGGAAACGTTTGAATTTTGTTTTGACGGAATACCAAAAGGCTCAATAGTAGCGGTGTCAACAATAGGCGTAAAACGTGGGGAAGAAAACTATAATATTTGGCGTGAAGGTATGGACGAAATGATAAAGAGAATAGAACCTACACATATCCTAGTATATGGCGGTGAGGTTGAGTATGAGTACGGAAATATAGAAGTAACATACTATAAAAATAGAGTAACGGAAAGAATGAAAGAAGAGGCGAAAAAATGGGCGGAAGAGGAGCAAGCATAGGCGGTAAAGGTAGAGGCGGTATGTTAATGCCTAGCCGTGGAGCAAAAAGTGAGAGAATAGATACTTCTAACTGGGGATTTCAAGTTAAAGTGAAAAGCGATTTTGAAAAATATTTCGGTAACGAAAAAGTGGAACACGCTTTTATCTTAGATAAAGACGGTAACATAAAAGGCGGATTCAAAGGTAGCAAGCACTCAGTAGGAATTGACCCTAGCTTAGTAAAAGAGGGGGATATAGTAACACACAATCACCCTAGCAGTTATGGAGGTACATTCAGTACGGCTGACGTATCTAGCTTAACAACTCAAAAATTAAGGGAAATAAGAGCAGTTGCTAAAGAGGGAACATACTCATTAAAAGCAACAAAGACGGCTCAACCCGAGGCGTTTAATAGAGCGTTAGCTAACGATATAAAGAGTATAAGGGAGCAAGCAACTAAAAACGCTAGTAAAGTAAAAAGAGAATCGTACATAAAAAAGAGCGATTACGATAAAGCAAGTAGAAAAGCGTATGTTGATACGTTATCTAGCTGGTATAAGAAAAACGCTAGCAAGTATGGTTATAAATATACGGCACCTAAAAACTCTTAGGAATGATAAAGAGGTGAAAAAATGGGTGGAAGAGGAGCAACAATAGGCGGACGAGGAAAAAGCGAATTATTACCAAAAAAGAATACACAAAAGAGCGAGAAAATAGATACGTCAAATTGGAGCTTTAATGTTGTAGAGATGACCGATTTTGAGAAATATTTTGCAAAAGAGAAAACGGAACACGCTTTTATAATAACCCCCGAAGGAAGAATAAGAGCGGGATATAAAGGGAATAAAAACACGGTAAATTTGAATAGTGCGGATATAAGAAAAGGTGATACATTAACACATAATCACCCTAGTAGTTATGGCGGAACATTCAGCCCTAACGACGTGTACGCATTAACAAATAATAATTTGAGTGAAATTAGAGCGGTTGCTAGAGAGGGTACTTATTCATTAAAAGCAACTACAAACGCCGACCCGAACTCATTTAGTAAAGCACTTGCTAGGAATTTAAGTGCAATAAGAAGAAAAGGCAATAAAAACGCTGGTAAAGTAGATAAAGCAAAATATAAAACCGAAAAAGGTTATCAAAGAGCAACTAGAAGAGCTAGAGTAGATACTTTATCAAGTTGGTACAAAAAAAACGCTAATAAGTACGGGTATATATACACCGCTCCAAAAGGTTCATAATAGGAGGTTAGATAATTATGGATAATAAAGAAAATTACATAGATTTAGACGGCGACTTTAACAGTCAAATAGAGGAAGATTTAAAGAAGATAAACCCAGACTACACAAACGATTTTGACGACGAGGAATGATTATAAGTGGCTAACGATAAAAACTTAATACCCACTACTAAAAGAACTAAGAGAGAAGTAAGAGAAAATAGTCGCAAGGGCGGTATTAAGAGTGGGGAAGTTAGACGACGTAAAAAAACAATGAAGGAAGTAGCTGAGGTTATATTATCTTTACCCCTAAAAGATAGAGCGTTAGATGATATAGACGCTTTAATGAGTCTAGAAGGAATAAAGGGGAAAAATATAACCGTTCAAGAAACAATGACAATAGCATTAATTAAAAAGGCTATGACTGGTAATTTACAAGCTATAAAGTTAATGAGTGAGGTAATGGGTGAAATAGTCGAAAAGCAAGAGATAGAGCATAAGGCGGATAACTCATTTATGACGGCGTTAAACGGTAAGGCTGAGGAAGTATGGAAGAATGAAGAAAAAAAATAAAGCGTTCGAGTGGCAACCGTTTAGCGATAAACAATTAAAAGTTATGACGTGGTGGACCGACCCTAGCCCGTATAAAGACTGGGACGGTATAATATGCGACGGAGCCGTTAGAAGTGGTAAAACCGTTAGTATGGGAATATCGTTTGTAAATTGGGCTATGGAAACGTTTGACGGTGAGGATTTTGCTATATGTGGTAAAACAATAGGCTCACTAAGAAGAAACGTTATAAACACGCTAAAGAAACAATTAACAAGTTTAGACCTAGAGTTTGAAGATAAACGTAGCGAGGGGCTATTAGTAGTAACTAAGGGCGACGTTACAAATTACTTTTATATGTTCGGCGGTAAAGACGAATCTAGTCAGGACCTAATACAAGGTATGACGCTAGCAGGGATTCTATTTGATGAGGTGGCTTTAATGCCTCAATCGTTCGTAACTCAGGGCGAGGCTCGTTGTTCGGTTGAGGGAGCTAAAATGTGGTACAACTGTAACCCTAAGGCACCGAATCATTGGTTCAAAAAAGAATACGTGGATATAGCTAAGGACAAGTACTTGCTATACCTACATTTCACTATGGACGACAACCTAACAC
>JAZRLL010000093.1:0-4271 GCA_045646745.1 Christensenellaceae bacterium | reverse complement strand
AAATTCTCAATGGTTTTATAACAGTCTAAATGGTCGTTATCTATATTTAAAATTGCCGAAATTTTCGTTGTTTGATGTTTTAAATTGAAATTATACTCACAAATTTCACTTAAAACGGTTTCTCGCTTTTTATCCGTATAAAAATTAGAAAATTTTTTATCAATTCCGCCAATAAAACTAGTTATTGATATATCATTATTAACTAAAAGATGAGTCAAAATAGAAACGGTAGTAGTTTTTCCGTGGCTACCTAAAACGCCTATTGAATTAGAAAAAAGGTTTAAAATTTCTTTTAATAATTCTCCCCTACTATATATTGCTTTATCTAACGCCTTTGCATAAACTAAACCTTTGTTTTTAATGCTTATTGCCGAGGTGTAAACTATTAAATCACTTTTTTCAATTTCTTTTAAATTTTCGTTTTTATAAATTTTTACTTTAAAATTTTCAAACGGGTTATTTTCTTTTGAAAAATTTCTATCACTCCCTAAAACGTCAAAGCCGTTAAGGGCTAAAAATTTGGCTAACCCACTCATACCAATGCCACAAATACCAATAAAATAAATTTTCATAAACGCACCTTTAATAATAAAATTTTATTCAAAGTTGCACTAAAATTTGACTAAAATTTAAGAAAAAGTGCAAAAAAGTTTAAAAAAGTGCAATTTTTTTTAATTTTGCTATTGAAATTAAAAATTAAATGAGTTATAATATAAATGGCAATTTGCCAATAATATATATAAGGCGGTAAAAAAAATTGAAAATCTCAGACGTAAGGATTAGACTAATCCAAAAGGACGACTCTAAATTAAAAGGCGTTGCATCTATGACTATTGAAGATTGTTTTGTTGTGCACGACATTAAAATAATTGAAGGTCAAGAAGGCTATTTTATAGCAATGCCATCAAGGAAAGCAAACGATGGTGAATATAAAGATATCGTTCACCCAATAAACACTGAAACACGTGAACAAATTATTAACATCATTTTAGACGCTTTCAAACAAGAACAAGCAAAAGAAGTTTAGTTTAAACTTAAAAGGTGCTACGCAAGTAGCACCTTTTGCTATTAATTAATATTTTTATCGTAATCAACTGAAACGTAAGTTTCAACGTCATCGTCAACTTTTACAATTTCTATTTTAGTATCCCTATTTTGATTGTTTGATAAATCCGAAGTAAAGTAATCAATTTCAAATTTATTTAAAATTCCTTTACCAGACAAAATAGATAAATCAAACGGCAAACTATTATCGTTAAACTTTTCGTTAAACACCGCTGAAATTTCTTGTATTTCTGATTTGTACGCCTTTAAAAAATCCTTGATTTTAGTTGATAAATCAAGTTCAATTTGACTTTTATAAGATATAACTTCTTCCCTTTTTAAATCAAATAAATTTTTTAACTTTGTTAAAAGTTCCTTTTCTAAACTCATTTCATCTTTAAGTGAATTATTAAGCTTGATATTTAAAGTGGCAATTTCTGAAAGTTTTAAATCAAAATTTGCTTTATTTTCATCGTAATCTTCTTTTTTTGAATTGTCTAAAATACGTTTTAACGCAGATAATTCACGCTTTTTAGTTAAAAACTCGTTAGACGATAAAAAATTAGTTCGTTTTTCCTTAATTTTATTATAAATTTCGTTATAAGAACTAGTATAAACCATATAATTATCACCTAAAATTTTTCGCATATTAGTCTGATATACGTCTCTAATTTCGTTAATTATATCTAAAAATAAAGATTTATACTTTTCATCAATCGTATTTTTTAATTTCAAATAAGAATTTTCGCCGTGTTCCACCATTTTAATCCCTAAAAACTAAATGCGTTAAAATTGAATACTGAAATGAATTTAACGTAAAATTTAGCCGTAACTAACGCAATAGCACAAAGTATTATTATAAAAAAGAATAATAGTATTTTCAAATTTCTATTTGACATAATTCACCTACTTTTAGTAAGTAAATTTTAGCCAAAATTTTAAGTTTTTAAACGTTTTTTAAGTAATCTACTTCTTCCCTTGTGAGTTTACGTGTTTCTCCACGATTTAAACTGCCTAAACCAAGGTCGCCAATTTTAATTCGCTTTAAAAACTTAACTTCTTTTTTCTCGGTTAAAAACATCTTTCTAATTTCCCTGTTTCTACCTTCACTAACCGTTACGTGATATTTAGTAAATCCGTTAAACTCGTCAACGATTTTAATATTACATTTCTTTGTTTTTACGCCGTCAATATAAACACCCCTTCTTAACCTATCTAAACTTTCATCAGAAAGCGTTCCTTCAATTTTAACTAAATAAGTTTTAGGAATTTCGCTTGACGGGTGCATAAGCCTATTAGACAAGTCGCCGTCGTTAGTAAAAAGCAATAAACCTTCGCTATCGTAATCAAGCCTACCAACAGGAAAGACTCTTCCGATATTTGACGGCAATAAATCCATAACCGTTTTTCTGCCTTTATCGTCTTTTACGGTACAAACGTAGCCCTTTGGTTTATTCATCATAAAATAAACAAACTTTTTGTTTTGATTAATCCTTTTGCCGTCAACTAAAACAACGTCGTTATTCTCGTCAATTTCAGCACCTAACGAACAAACTTTTCCGTTAACCGTAACTAATCCGTCTTTAATTAATCTATCGCAGTTTCTTCTACTATCAACGCCACTTTCGGCAAGAAATTTGTTAATTCTCATAAAATACCCTTTAAAAATTATTTACCTAGTAATATAGTAAAGATATTTTGAGAAAAAATCAACTCATTTTCAAGGAAAATTTCAAAAATAAAATTTTCTTTTGGATTTTTTATGAATTCTTCATAACTTTTGCCATCATAAACGTATTTTAAAGACCTTCCTTCAAGTTTAGATATTGGATAATAAAAATCCTTAAAAGCAAGAAATTTAAACTTCTGACATTTGCTATTTTCTAAAATTCTACTATTAAAGTCGTCTTTATCAAACAATTTAGTTATTTGATATCCGTTAAGTGCGTTATCTAATAATTCCGTACTCTTTTCCCACATGTCAGGACAATTTAAAACGACTGAAACAACTTCCATATTTTCTTTTTTAGCCGAAGAAACTAAACATCTACCCGCTTTTTTGGTGTACCCCGTTTTTATGCCCGTTGCCCCTTCGTAGTTAAATAGCATTTTATTCTTATTTTTTAAATAAGTCGTAGTTCCGTCTTTTAAATTGATTATTTTATAACTTTTACTTGAAACGATTTTTCTAAAAGTAGGATTTTGTAATGCATAACTTGAAATTAAACATAAATCTTTTGCAGTCGTATAGTGATTGTCGTCGTGCAAGCCGTGAGGGTTAACAAAATTTGAATTTTCCGCCCCACACTTTTTAGCCGTGTTATTCATAAGCAAAATAAACTCTTCTTCATTAGGCGACAAGGTGTCTTGCAAACACTTGGCGCAATCGTTTCCACTTCTTAGCATTAAACCGTAAAGAAGGTCAATGACTTTATACTCGTCATTTTCTTTTAAATAGATTGAAGAGCCTTCAACCCCAACGCAACTTTTAGGAACTATAACTGATTTGTTAACGTCAAAATTTTCAATAACCGTTAAACAAGTTAAAATTTTTGTAGTTGACGCCATTGGTAATTTTACGTTTTCGTTGCTTGAAGAAATTATGCGTTTTGAACTTACTTCCATTACGCAATAAGAAGTGTTGTTTTCTTTACAATACCCCTTATCTATCCCAACGTTCAAAAATATAAAAAGTTGTAGAATTATTGATAATATAATAAATTTTTTAATTTTTTTCATTTTTACTTATCGTCTTATTTATAAAATCCATAGTCTTATCTAAAACCTTATCAAGTTGATTTTCTGGAATTTTTATAAAATTAACTTCTCCTTTATAAACTACTAAAAACCCTTCCGGACTTAAATTAATTACACCGCCTCCACCAATAACGTTAGGCATGTTTTTGTTCTTTGATAATATTTTTACTTCGCCGTATTCCCCACCGCCGTTTATATAACCAATAGTCATTTTTGAAACGGGTAATATGAGTATTCCTTCTTTTGAGTAAATTGGTTTTCCTATTATAGAATCGTTTTTAGTTGAACTAAACACGTCGTTACAACTACTAAATAGCACTTCCTTTAAGTTATTTTCCTTGCTTTTTTGCATATTTTACTCCTTTTTTAATAATATTTGTAATTAAATACTCAACTATACTAAAAATATTAAAATAAAAGTTTAATTCAAAATCAAATATTATATTTAAGTTTTTATCTTCTTTTAATAC
>JAZRLL010000092.1:0-6226 GCA_045646745.1 Christensenellaceae bacterium | reverse complement strand
GAGTATTCTTTATCATTATATTTTGCAACGATTTGTACTTGGTGCATACCAGCAGAAGCACCTGGTTTAACTTGATTGCCGTCAATTACAGACATATTAGTATCTTTAGATACTATTGCGTATTCACCGTCTTGTAAACTTCCTGCCGTTCCAAGTACTAATTCTTCATTTGTTTCAGGGTTTAACACTTCAAGAATAAACGTATCGTCTAAGTAAACTTGGTAATAACTTCTATCAACAAGTTTTGCTTCTTCGCCGTTTTGAGTTGCTACGTATTTAAATGCAGGTTTTTCCGCATAAGTACATAACCAGAATCTTGCCGACATTAACTTATCGTTATATTTTGCAACGATAATAATTTCTTGCATACCAGCAGAAATTCCTGGTTTAATTTGGTTGCCGTCAAATGAAGCATAACTTGCTACGGTTGATTTTAATATAAATTCGCCGTTAGCTAAATCGCTTTCATCAAAAATGCCATCGCTATTTTTATCAGTAGCAAAAGTAAATTCTCCACTTGTTGCTGGATTATTTACAGTTACAATGAAGGTATCTTCTGGATATACTTGGTAATAACCACCATCAGTTTTAACAGCAGTTTCGCCGTTTAATGATAAGTTGTACGAGAATGATGGCCATAATAATTTAATGGCATAATTTCTAGCAATAACGCCATAGTTAGCATCGTTAACCGTAAAGATAAGGTTAACGTTTTGAGAACCAGAAGCCGTACCTTGAAGTTTAACAGAAACAATATCGTCTTCTACAACAAAGCCAATAGCATCACTAGTAGTTGCAACGCTAAATTCGCCTACTTCAAGATTGCCTGATGCTTTATATTTGTATTTAGACGTACCGTTGCTAATAGTTAAGTTAATAACGTCAGTTGCTTTATCTAACGTAGCAATAGTTAAAGGTTCGCCATCGCCGTTAGTTGCAGAAACAACAGTTCTAATTCCATTCCAATATGGCGTTCCATTAACAACGGTCCAATACTTAGAAGATTTGAACAATGAAATGTCAAAATTGTTTTTAGAATCGTAGAAATTGTCTTTTGCTTCATCGCCGTCTTCTAACAAGAAGTTTGCTTCCATCGCTTCAGGATTTGCATAGTTTCTTGCATAGTTAGCAAGACGATATGAAGCCAAGAAATTAGTTTTATTGCCAGGGTCCGCAGGTGTAACAAGCGGATTACCATCAACGCCAATTTTAGAGTTGCCTGGTAAAAGTAAGGTAGTAGAAACGAATAACGGATAGTTACTTGGAGAGAACGTTATAAGGTTAGTCGTATTAACGTATTTATCAACTATATCGGATAATTTAGGATAAACACCAATTAAACCAAAACCTTTTGCAACGTTAAACGTATCGTTTGTATACATATACGCATTTGTGCCGTTAACGTAAGCAGTTTCAGTACCTAATGAATAATCAATAACAATATTCTTTTGAATAGTCTCTTTATTATAGAAGAATCCATTTGGAGCGCCACTTTCAGGAGAATAATGTAAATAAATATTTTCAATAAGACCAGAGCCCTTAGAAGTACTGAATAATACACTAGTCTTGTCAGTGATAAGATTATAGAAACCAAGATTTCTAATAACCGAATTTTCGCCCAATATAGGCATTAAAGGATTACCGTCTTTTAAAGTTAAGTTGTAAATAGTATATCCTTGACCATCAAAAATACCGCTAAATTCAGATGGAGCACCCGCTGGATTATTAGCATCGTATTCATGGTCAAGCGTAAAGCCCGTAGCATCAATATCGTTAAGTAAAATTACTTTACCGTTTATTGAAGAGTATGGTCTGTGTTTAAATACTACTAAATCTTCTGCTTTCGTGATAACTTCTTGATAAACGTCACAATTAAATTCGTATAAAATAGTATCAGTACCAGCAGCAATAGTAACGTTTTCAACGTCTAATGAAGAAGGAGTAATACCTTTAACAAAATTGTTAATAGGAGCGTCCAAAGAAACGCCGTTATAGTAAGCATCAATAAAGTTAACGTTTCCATCAATTAAGGTATCAAGCGTTTTGATTTCTTTGTTTTCATTAATAAACCCACCCTTAAATGCAGAGAACATAAGCGTTCCATCAACTACTTTTACAGGTCTATTAACGTAAATATCAACGGTTTTAACGTACTTAGTGCCATCGTTTTTATCAAATGAAACGGTAACTGACGTTTTACCATATTTTTGAGCTACTAATTCGTTGTTTTCTAATTTAACGATAGAAGTATCTGCAATTTCAACGTTTATATCTTTTTCAACTATAACGCCGTCTTCTTTAACCTTTAAGTCAAAACTAGAAGTTTTTCCGTAGTTTTTACCTTCAAAAGTATCTAACGTGTAAAGTTGAATAGTAGATAAGGTATTGTTGTTTCCAACAATTACGCTATAAGTAGATGCAACGTTAAAATTAATTGTTTTAATAAGCGTAGAAACCGTGCAATTTCTCCACTCAGCAGTAATTATAACGCTTGCAGTACCATATTTAAGACCTTCAATAGTACCGTCATCTAAAACTCTAATTACTTCATTATTAGAAGACGTAATATTTAAAGTTAAATCGTTAAATCTCTTTCCATTAAATAATACGTAAGGGGTAAATCCAATAATATCCCCTTTACCGATATCGTATTTGCTATCAGTTAAACCTTCAAAGCATAAAACGGGTTGCATACCGCCTAATGAAACGCTAGTTTCAAGAACGTCGGTAGCGGTTTTAGTACCATTTGAGTAAGTTGCAGTAATAGATACCGAACCTTCACTAATTGCTTCAACGTTACCAGCAGTATCAATAGTTGCAACTTGACTATTAGATGAAGAATACGAAATTTCGTATCCTTTCAAATTGTTAGTAGAAGTTGTTAAAAGTAATTTATCGCCAATGATAAAATTTTGGAAATCCGATTTATTATCAATTGTGATAATAGGGTCTTTAACTACTTCTTCAACCTTTGTACTATTTCCTTTTTTATTAGAAGAACAACCAATAAAAGCAGAAAACGAACAAATAAGAGAAATAATTAAAATTATTAATAAATTTTTTCTTTTCATACTTTCCCCCCTTTATTATACAAACGTTAAGAAGAACTTTCTAACTGACGTATAAGTTTTATGTTGAACACCATCTGAATAATGTTCAGTAATATATAACGCTTCGTTAAGCATATCTATTCTTTCTTGCGCACTAAACGGCGTGATATCAGCATCGCCATATGCGTTAAACACTTTGAAAAGTGGTGCAAGTTTTTCAACTAATATTCTACTTCTAATTAAATCATATTTTTGAGGGTCAGAATATTTGTAAACTTCAATTGCTTCTAAAGCTCTATCAAAATATGCAAATTGTGGTTTTAACATAGAAGCATAATGCCAATATGCTCTCTTCGTCCAAGCGTTAGTATACTCTAAACTATTACCAAAGTCATTAGTATTAACTACTATGTTCATACGAAGTCTATCAGTTTCAAACGCTTCTTGCATAATATCTGCTGCAACGCCAAACATACCTTTAAAGTATTTATCAATTAATTCACCGGTATTGCGTGTAGAATCCCATAAAAGTTTAGACTCAATGTATTGTTTTAAACTTTCAAAACCTGTTTGGTCGTTAGAGTGGAAGTCTACTTGGCAGTAGAACATAGAGAAGTTTAGGTCTGCTAAATATTGGAATTTATCACTATTTAATGAACTATAATTGTCGTATAAGAAAATTGGGTTTCCGTAATATTTACCATAGTCCCATAACCAGAGTTCATTTGTAACTTGTGCCCAAGCGGCAACTGATTTAGCACCACCTTGGTCAGCGTAGAAACCTACTGCTTTACCTTCTTCAGAAGCAGCAATTTCATCATAAACGTTATCGTCGTATTGGTTACATACCCACATAACTACATCGTCGTTCATTTTTTCTCTACCGTCTGCTAAAACGTATCTACCGAGTTTACTATCGTATACGGTACAAGGTTTCTTAGTGAAGCCATAAGCAAAACATACGATTTTAAAAGTTTCTAATCTTGCTTTTCTTGGGTCGTTATCTGGTAATGCTTTAAGCATTTCTTTAACTCTTACAGCAACGTCTTCACAGAATCTAATGTAAGTACCAGCATAAGATTGGTTATCTTCAACGTATTCTTCTAAACAAGATGGACAAGTACAGTTTTGATAGTTATCTTCACCGAAAATTCCCATGTAGTTTTTAGTTGGGTCTTCTTCAAGTGAATACCAATTCATAGCGTGAAGAATTTTTTTAGAAACGTGTTCAATAAGGTTAGTCCTCTTTTCATCATTACCACGTGCAGTTAAACAAAGTTGGTCTCTACCATTATTTGAAATCCAGTCATCGTCGTATCTATCTTCACCATATCTTTCGTCTGAAACAGAAACAATATTATCAGTATTGTGCATGAAGTTATTCGTCGTTGGCTCATTTACGTCGTCAATAGAGTCAGGCATATTCATTAAAAGAGCACCTGAACCACCCCTAAGTAAACGGAATCTATCAACAGCGTAAGTCATATCTTGTTGAACCAAACCGTCGTCTATTTCAAATTGTTTAACCGTTCTACCTAACGCTGCACTTTCAGAACAGCCCGTTCTATTTAAGAAATCAGGAACGTCAATAACGTCAAAATCTTTTAATAAAACGTCGCCAGTAACAACGGTTATATCGTTAGCGTTTCTATAATAGTGGTCAAAGCCAAAATAAATTTCTAAGAAATCGTAAACGCCGTATAAAACACCAAAATCAGACGTACCAGGTAAAATAAAAATTGATTCGCCTAACGTTTTAATTCTAATACCATCTCTACCTAATTCTTCTTTATCATAAGTGAAGTTTTCAGCGTTAAACGCTTGAGTTGAAAGAGCGTTTTCACCTAAACAAATATATTTTGAAGTAGGAGAATACGTTACGCTTTCATCATCAGAAAACATAACCGGTAAAGTCCAGCCCGTTGCCCTTTCAAATAATAATCTTAATTCGTTTCTCGCATCGTCTACGTAACTCGTACAATTTGGATTAACTACAATTGCGTAATCAGAAATACCATCTTTAACGAGATATTTGCCTTCAATATCATTAGAATCTAATTGATGAGTGCCTTCGTACGTAATTTTATCATACGCTGCTTTAACGTCTGATTTATCTTCACCACAAGCAAGTGAAGTAGACGCCATACCAATGACTAAAAATAATGTTAATAATAATCTTATCATCTTTTTCATAACTTCACCTCATTTTACTCTGATATCAAAGTATATGTTTTAGTAGAGAAATTACCTTCTTCATCTTCTGCGGAAATTCTAACTTCAAAAATTCCTCTGTGACGAATATAAACGGAATTCTCACCTTGTTCTACCATAACGTTGTATCTTTGATTTATCTCATACAATTGAATTAAGATAGCAATCTTATCAGTTGGAGTATGATTATCCACAACTGAATAACTAAACGTTACTTTTTGACCAGCCTTAACGGTTACAACACTGTTTTCAGTAAGATTATTACCTAACGTAATTTCTGGTGCAATTAAGTCAACGCCTTCAAAATAATAACTTTCAGAAAGTTCGTTTCCTGTAATGTCTTTTGCTCCCATCCTTACAAAATATTTGCCATAGTTGTCAACCCTAACTTTAATAGACTTATTTGGGTCGGTAATTTTAGAAATCAAGTTGCCATCTTCATCGTATACAGGTTTGCCTTCTGCGTGAGAAATTGTTAAAGCATACTCTGAAATATTAACTTGGTCTAAAACGTCAAAGAATACAGGTGGTAAAATTTCAACTACTTCACCTAATCCGAATTGACCTAAACTTCTTTCAACAATGCCAATAGGCTCAACCAAATCTTTATAGTTATTACCTAACATACCTTGGTTACAAACTTGTGAAATAATTATAGCACTCTTATCGTTAATGCCTGCAAGAGTAAGGTCAAAATAAGATTTGTCGTATTCGCCTAAATCTACAATTATTGCAGTGTCGCCAACTTTAAGTCTTCTATAAGCATGGTCGTAACTTACTGAAATATTTTTACCAGTAAAAGCAAATCCGCTTAACCATGTTTTTTGACCACCGTTAATATATGCGTAGTAGTCGCTACCTTCTTTTGTAATTTTAAAGGTTAACACTTTGCTAGCATCAATAACGTCGGTAAATTTAAATATTAAAGTACCAAAATTTGCTTCTTCTTTATTTACTTTATAGGT
>JAZRLL010000091.1:0-10422 GCA_045646745.1 Christensenellaceae bacterium | reverse complement strand
TTCTTCTACCCTTTTTTCAACTTCTTCATTAGGAAGGTCGGGATAAAAATTCTTTAAACCAAAAGCAACGTCTTCAAAAACGCTTTCGGCAAAAAGTTGATATTCTGGGTATTGAAAAACCATGCCTACGCTCGCCCTTAATTTCTTTAAGGTTTTAGCGTCGTTTTTAGCCCCGTAAGACAAGTCAAATTCGCCAACCTTTAAACTTCCTTGTTGAGTTTCAATAAGTCCGTTTAAGTGTTGAATAAAGGTTGATTTACCACTTCCCGTTTTTCCGATAATACCAAAAAAATCGCCTTCGTCAATAGTTAAATTAACGCCGTTTAAAGCCTGCCTTTTAAACTCGGATTTTTTGTTATACGTGAATTTTAAATTTTCTGAAATAATTTGCATAATTCCTTCTCCAATTCACTATAAGTTAAAATATCTTTTTGAATAGGCAGACCATTTTCTATTAATTTATTTGCAATATATGTGCATTTAGGAAGTTCTAAACCATAACTTTTAAGTTCAAGCGCACTTTTAAAAATTTGTTTAGGCGTCCCATCTTTAACGATATGACCGTTGCTCATAACTATTACTCTATCAGCGTCTACACTTTCGTCCATATAGTGAGTTATACAAATAACCGTCATACCCTTTTTGTTGAGTTCTTTAACAACGTCCATAACTTCTTTTCTTCCAACACTATCAAGCATAGAAGTTGATTCGTCTAAAATTATAACGTCAGGTTTAATTGCTAAAACTCCCGCAATAGCAACTCTTTGTTTTTGTCCCCCAGAAAGTTTTTGCCCTTGACTAAATCTAAACTCTTGCATACTCGTTGAAGAAAGGGCGAAATCAATTCTTTTGCCTATTTCTTTACTATCAAGACCCAAATTTTCAGGGCCGAAAGCAATATCGTCTTCAACCATAGTTGCTACCATTTGATTGTCTGGGTTTTGAAAAACCATACCAACGCGTTTTCTAACTTCAAATAAAGATTTTTTATCCGCAACGTTTTTACCGAACACGAAAACTTCCCCACTTAGTGGAGATAAAAGTCCGTTTACAAGCCTAGCCAAAGTTGATTTTCCGCTTCCATTTTGACCTAAGATGCAAACGAATTCACCTTCTTTTATAGCCAAATCTACGTTGTCTATAACAAAAGAAGGGTCGGCTTCGTCATATTTAAAAGATACGTTTTTAAATTCTATTGCGTTCATATTAAAAAATTATATCACATTTGAAAATAAAGGTCAATTCGTTAGTCTTTAAATTACTAAATTATAATAAAAAACACCGATTATTTAAAATAACCGATGTTTTATTGTTTTTATAATAGTTGCAGTAAATCAACCAGCACGCAAAATCCAAGCAGGAAGATAAGCCCGATTGCGTGAATAACGCCTTCAACCTTTCTGTTTAAAGGTTTTTTTCTAATCCACTCAATCGTGGTAAATACCGCTCTACTTCCGTCAAGCGCTGGGATTGGCAATAAATTAAATACCGCAAGGTTAACTCCTATAAATCCCATTATTTCAAGGAAGAAATTAAATCCACCAACTTTAATTGCAGTGCTAGTCATTGAAATAGTGGTTATAGGACCGCCCATAGCCGAAATTCCTAATTTACCCGTCAATAGTTCACCTAGCGTAGTAAATATAGTGCCTGCAACGACTACCGAGTATTCAAAACCCCTTTTTATCGTTTCAAAAAAACCAAATTTGCAATTAATCGTTTGATAGTTTAAATAACTTGAAGTTTTGCTAATTCCTAAAATCTTTAAAACTTCCAAATCATCTAAATTAGATAAATCTTCATTAATTTGAACGGACACAAGCCTATATCCGCTTGAAGACTCATTATCAGTTATATAAAAGGAGCAATTTTCGTTTAAATTAAACGTTTTTGCAAAACTTATTAAATCGCTATCGCTATAAATTCTTGAACAATTTTCGTATTCTTCTTGGTCTTTTATCCTTAAAAGATATTCCCCAATTTTTAAAGAAGAAGTTGGCGTTATTCCTTCAATTTTTTGAACGGTTGCAACGCCTAACGCCGTCATTGACGAGAAAACGTCGGTTAAATTACTGCTAGAAACGTCGTTTCTAAGTTTAACTTTCCTTAAAATTTGTTTACCGTTAGAGTTAACTACTACGTCTACTATTTCCCCTTGTTTTTTGCCCTTTAAAACGGAAGAAATATCGCTAGCCATAAAAATATCTTTGCCTTCAACTTGAACGATTATATCGTCTTTTATTAAACTATATTCTTGCTGTTCTATCGTTGCAGGAGCAACGTCTCTAACGTTTATTAAAAGTTGACCGTATACCCCGATTGATAAAATCAAAACGAAAACGCCTAAAATAAAGTTCATAACGGCGCCTGAAAGCAAAACTATTAACCTTTTCCAAGGCTCTTTGTTATTAAATGCATCTTTGCTATCACTATCTTCGTCTTCCCCTTCAAACGCACAATATCCGCCTAACGGAAGAACTCTTATAGAAAACACTTCCCCGCTTTTTTTGCTCTTTCTTTTATAAATAGCAGGCCCCATACCTATTGCAAATTCGTTAATTTTAAATTTGAAGATTTTTCCTGCTATATAATGACCAAACTCGTGAATAGTTATCATAATCAACAAAACGAGTATAGCCAAAAATATTGATAATACCGTGGAAAAAACTGCTGATACAGAAAGCAAATTTAACATAAATTTCTCCTTTTATTATATAATTCTAGTACCAGCCTTCTTGAATTTTTGTCAGTGTAATACAAATTATCAAAAGTAAGGTTTAATCTTTCGGTGTTATTAATAGCATATTCAATATATTCAAAAATATCAAGATATTTTATCTTGCCTTGTAAAAATAAGTTAACCGCTTCTTCGTCTGCTCCGCTTAACGCACAAGGGAAATTATCACCCATTTTTATAACGTCTAAACATAATTTAAAGCAAGGGTATTTTTTTAAATCAACTTCTTTAAATTCAAGCGTTCTATTTTTAAAAGATAACGGCTCTATATCCGTTTTAAGCCTTTTTGGATAAGTTAATGCAAGTTGAATTGGTAGCTCCATTGAGGGATTACCCATTTGTGCAAGAACGCTTCCATCACAAAATTCTACCATAGAGTGAACTATACTTTGTGGGTGAATAACGACTTCGGTTTTTTCTAACGGACAATTAAAAAGCCACATCGCTTCTAAAACTTCAAAACCTTTATTCATCATAGTAGCGCAATCAATAGTTATTTTTTTGCCCATTAACCAATTTGGATGATTTAAAGCGTCGTTAACGCTAACGTTTTTTAATTCTTCTATCGTTTTATCCCTAAAAGCCCCGCCGGAAGCCGTTAAAATAAGTTTACTAAACTCAACGTCCTTTTTCATTGATAAGCATTGCCATATCGCAGAATGCTCGCTATCAACGGGAATAATATCAACTCCGTTTTCTTTTGCAAGTGGCATAATTAAACCACCGCCCGCAACCAAAGTTTCTTTATTCGCAAGCGCAATATTTTTTTTGAGTTTTATACTTTCCTTTACCGCCGTTAAACCCGCAAAACCCATTATTGCATCAACTACGATATCCCCTTCTTCAACTATTGCGTGAACAAGAGAATTTTCTCCGTAGTACAAAGTAGTTTCTTTTGGAATTTCACGAATTTCGCATACCTTACTAGGATTAGAAATTACGGCTATTTTAGGTTTATACTTATTTATTTGTTCAGTAAAAAGAACGGCGTTTGAACCCGCCGTCATTGAAATAATTTTAAATTTTTCAGGATATCTATCAACGACGTTTAATACTTGCCTACCGATAGACCCCGTACTACCTAATAAAATAATGTTAATCATAAAAATTATAACCTTAAATTAAATTATAAACGAATATAAAATCCACGTAATTAAGGAAGTAAACGCAAGACCGTCAACCCTATCTAAAATGCCGCCGTGTCCTGGTAATAAAGTTCCCATATCCTTTATGTGAAGTTTTCTTTTTATAAAACTTTCAAAAATATCTCCAAGTTGAGTTATAGAACTTAAAAACATACCCGAACTTATTAAAAAGAAAATTACGAAAATGATATTAACTCCACTAAAAATGCTAAGCCCGAAAGGAAGGTTTGAAAAATAAGCCGTAAACGTTGCTAAAATACCGCCCGCAATACCACCAGCCGCACCGCTAATCGTTTTGTTTGGACTAATTTCTGGACAAAGTTTTGGGCCTTTAACCGTTGAACCAATCAAGTACGCACCCACGTCTGTAAACCACGAAGTAGCAAACACCGTTAATAACACGTAAAAAGAATAGTTCGTAAACGAATTTATAAACACCAAACATAAAAGCGGAATAGTAGGATAGAACAAGCAAATTAATAAATTTCCTAAACTTTTTAAACTATCGTCTCTATTTTCAATAGTAGTGCACATTACGGCAATGACGAAAACTATAATTATAAACTTTAAAACAAAGGCTTCAAAAAATATGGCAACGGGAAATACGAGTATAACAAACCCAAAAATACATATTTTTTGACTAAACGAAATTCCGTCTTTAAACGCCCTTACCATTTCGTAAGTTCCAATTAAAGCCATTATGAAAGGGTAAATATCAAACAACCTGATATTTACAAATCTAAGTAGCATAAAAATTGCCGTTATTATAACTAAAAATACTGACGTTAAAACTCTTTTAATCATTAAACTTTACCAAATCTCCTATCTCTATCATTAAACCAATTAAATGCCTTTAACAATTCACTTTCGTTAAAATCAGGCCACATAACGTCAGTAAAATAAAATTCTGCATACGCACATTGCCATAAAAAGAAATTGCTTAAACGTTGTTCTCCACTCGTTCTAACAACAAGGTCAACGTCTGGCAAGCCTTTCGTGTATAAATTATTTTCAATATCACTTTCAGCAATTTCGGTTTTTCCGCTTTTTAAAAGAGCGTTTACCGCCTGGGTGATTTCTTGTTTTGAGCCGTAATTAATGGCTATATTTAAAATTCTATCTTCAAATGAAGAAGTAATTTCTATTCTTTCCTTAATTGATTTTTGCAAATCAAGTGGTAGTCTTGATAAATCACCAGAAACAACTAATTTTATTTGATTTTTTAATAACGTTTTAAGGTATTTATTTAAAAATTTACTCAAAATTTCTAAAATTTTGTCTACTTCTTCTTTTGGTCTTGACCAATTTTCAGTAGAAAAGGCGTATAAGGACACGCATTTTACACCATAACTAAAACTTGCCGATACGATTTCTTCAACCCTATCGGCTCCTTTTTTATGACCAAAATTGCGTGGTTTATTCCTTTGTTTTGCCCATCTGCCGTTGCCATCCATTATAAAGCCAACGTGTGATGGGATTTTTTTTGCCATTTCCATATAACGCCTATTATTAAACGGTTAAAAGCTCTTTTTCTTTATCAGATATAACTTTATCAACGCCTTCAATTATTTTAGCAGTGAGTTTTTCAATTTCACTTTCATATTGAGCGTATTGGTCTTCGGTTATTTCTTTGTTTGCTTTTGCCTTTTTAAATCCGTCTAACGTATCACGCCTAACGTTTCTAATAGCAACTTTTCCGTCTTCACCCATCTTTTTTACTTGTTTGATAATTTCTTTTCTTCTTTCTTCTGTAAGCATTGGAAAAACGAGTCTTACAACGTTGCCGTCGTTAGTAGGATTAATACCTAAATTTGAAACCATTATCGCTTTTTCAACTGATTTAAGTAAAGACTTATCCCAAGGAGATATAACAAGACATTGACCGTCTAATACGGATATATTACCAATTTGATTAATTGGAGACATAGCGCCGTACGCTTCAACTTGAATTTTATCTAAAATATGTGGATTTGCCCTTCCAGCCCTAATTTGTAAAACGTCGCCTTTTAAAACGTCTAGACTTTTGTTCATTTTTTCTTCGCCTTCAAGTAGCATCATCTCTAATGTTTCTAAATCTAACATATTATTCTCCTTTAAATTATATTAAACATACTTATTATTTATTATATTGTATATTAAACTTTAAAATTTGTAAAGAATTTTTTTAGCAAATAGCCATATTTAGTTAAAAAAAGGGTGTAATTAATTAAAATTACACCACCTTTTTTATTTATCTTATCCAAGTTCCAATTTCTTCGCCTAAAACGACTCTTTTAATACTATCTTTTTCGTTAAGACCAAAAGCGAGAATAGGAGTTTTATTTTCCATACAGATTGCAACGGCTGCCGTATCCATCGCTTTTAATTCTTGTGAAATGAAGTCTAAATACTTAATTTCTTTATATTTTTTAGCGTCTTTATTAGTTTTAGGGTCGCTATCGTAAATTCCGTCAACGTTTTTAGCAAGTAAAATTACGTCTGCATTAATTTCCGCTGCACGAAGAGCCACCGCAGTATCCGTAGAAAAACAAGGGTTTCCCGTACCGCAAGCAAAAATAACGACTCTGCCCTTTTTTAAGTGGTTTTCTGCCTTTCTTTGTGCGTAAGGTTCAGCAACTCTTAATATATCCCAAGCCGTTTGAACTCTCGTGTCAACCCCGCTTCTTTCAATAGCGTCTTGAAGTGCTAATGCGTTTATTACCGTTGCGAGCATTCCCATATGGTCGGCAGTTACTCTATCCATTTCAGTACCTTGTCTACCACGCCAAAAATTTCCGCCACCTACTACGATTGCTATTTCTACGCCTAATTTATGAACGTTAACGATTTGTTCAACTACTTCGTTTATTACGCTTTGGTCAAAACCCATCCCCTTTGCGCCTGCTAACGCTTCGCCACTAATTTTTATAATTACTCTTTTATATTTTAATTCCATAAAAACTCCTTCATTGGATAATTTGTTTTTTTAAAAAAGGGGTCTAAAATAAGGCCCCTTTAATAAGAATTATTAGTTTTTCATTTCTGAAACTTGTTTAGCAACTTCGTCTGCTAAATTTTCAGATTTCTTTTGTAAACCTTCGCCCATTTCGTAACGAACAAAACGACGAATAGAAATTTTTTCACCAATAGTTGCAGTTGCTTCAACAACAACTTGTTCAATAGTTTTAGTTGTGTCTTTTACAAATTTTTGACAAAGTAAGCAGTTTTCATCATAGAAAGTTTTAATTCTTCCTTCAACCATTTTATCAACGATTTGTGCTGGTTTTCCTTCTTCAATGGCTTGTGCACGAAGAATTTCTTTTTCTTTATCAATAACTTCTTGTGGAACTTCTTCCTTTGTTACGTAAGATGGGTTAGCAGCGGCAATTTGTAATGCGATGTCGTGAACGAGTTCTTTAAATTGGTCTCCACGAGCAACGAAGTCTGTTTCACAGTTAACTTCAAGTAAAACACCAACTCTTCCGCCCATGTGAATATAACTATCAACGATACCTTCGGCTGCAATTCTACCTGCTTTTTTAGCGGCTTTTGCAATACCTTTTTCTCTTAAATAGTCAATTGCTTTTTCCATATCGCCATTAGTTTCAACTAATGCGTTTTTACAATCCATCATACCAGCGCCTGTTCTTTCGCGCAAAGTTTTAACGTCATTTGCAGTAAAATTCATAATTGTTTCTCCTTAAAAATTATTCTGCTTTGTTTTCTTCTTTTTCAGCAGATAAAGCAACGTCGTCCATAGAAACTGCTTCATCTTCATCAACGTTATGCTTAACAGCGTCTTCACCTTGATTTGCTTCAATAACAGCGTCTGCAATAATTGATGCAATAAGTTTTACGGCTCTAATAGCATCGTCGTTTCCAGGAATTACGTAATCAACGTTGTCTGGGTCGCAGTTAGTATCGGTAATTGCAACTACAGGGATATTGAGTTTCTTTGCTTCTTTGATTGCAATTTCTTCACAATGTGGGTCTACTACGAAAAGTGCGCCTGGCATTGTGTGCATTTCTCTAATACCGCCTAAAACGTTTTGCAATTTATCTCTTTCTGCTTTTAATGCGATAACTTCTTTTTTTGGAAGAAGGTCAAATTCACCCGTTTTTTCCATGTTGTCAAGTTTATTAAGTCTTTCAACTCTTGACTTAATTGTCTTAAAGTTAGTAAGCGTACCGCCTAACCATCTTGAATTGATGTAGAATTGACCACATCTTTCTGCTTCTTGTTGAATTGCTTCTTGTGCTTGTTTTTTAGTTCCTACGAACAAAATTGATTTGCCTTGTTTAGCAACTTCAACAATAAATTTATAGGCTTTTTCAATTTCGCCTACCGTAAGTTGCAAGTCAACGATATGAATATTGTTTCTTGCACCATAAATGTACTTTTTCATCTTTGGGTTCCATCTGCTTGTTTGATGACCAAAGTGAACGCCTGCTTCAAGCAATTGTTTCATTGAGCATACTGCCATAAATAATACCTCCGTTATTCCGCCTGATAAGACGTGTTGCCCGTTTTTACTTTGCCACGATAATTTTTTTTGCAAAGCACGAAGACGGCATACTTATCAGTGTGAATTTTACTTTGGTTATTTTAACACATTTTGTTTACTTTGTAAACTATTTTTGACCATTATTATAAAATATCTACTTGATTTAGTTTAATAAATTTAATTTAATACTTGCAATTAGCGTATTTACTTGATTTAATTTATTAAAAATGCTAAACTATTTTTATCGTTTTGAAAGGAATATACCAATGAAAAAAATTAAAAAGTCTTCGGAATTGTTATGGTTATTTGGAATAGTTTTCGTTGCTTTGGGCGTTTGTATTTGCAGTAAAGCGGATTTGGGCGTTTCTATGATTGCTGCACCCGCTTTTATCGTTTATGAAGCACTTTCTTCGTTTTGCCCTTTTTTAAGCGTTGGTATGACCGAATATATAATACAAGGAATACTTTTAATAATCGTTTGCATTATAATTAAAAAATTTAATTGGAAATTTTTATTTGCTTTTTTAGTCGCATTTATTTACGGATTAGTTTTAGATTTGTTTTTACTTTTGTTTAGTAATATTTCTTTCAATAACGTTGCGTTAAAATGGCTTATGCTTTTAGTTGGAAATTCTGCTGTCGCATTTGGCGTTGCTTGTTTTTTTAAAACGAGTATGCCACTTCAAGTTTACGAGTTTTTCGTAACTAAAATTTCTTCAACCTATAAAATAAATATTAATAAGGTTAAATGGACTTTTGATATTTCACTATTACTCATTTCATTAACGCTTGCTTTAACTCTTTTCGGCGACGTTTTAACTTTTGATTGGTCAAGTATTTATTATAAAAGTTTTCATAGCATTGGGCTTGGAACAATTATAACCACTATTATAAACTCGCCAATAATTTTACTAATGAGTAAGTTTGTTAATAAGTTCTTTGACAGCACGCCTTTGTTAAAAAAATTAAACGACTTTTTGAATAATTATTGATTTTAATAAGTATATTAATTTTGATTGCAATTAAAAAATTTGATTGCGATACAAAAAAGACTAAATTTTTTGTAAATTTGTTAAAAACCTTTTGACTTTAAAGTTTTTATATGCTATTATATTAAAGCGTTAATTAAATATGCTTTGGAAAAGTACCCAAGAGGCTGAAGGGGCTCCCCTGCTAAGGGAGTAGTGTGAGAAATCGCAGCGCGGGTTCAAATCCCGCCTTTTCCGCCAACAAAATAAGGATGCCGTGTGCATCCTTTTTTTGTTGCATTGAATAGTTTATGGCGGTATTTGAACGGGCAAGTCCCACAAGCACCAAGTTTAAGTTTTTATTTTTGCTTGTGGGCAAACGATTGATAATCGTTTGTTGCCCCGGCGTGATAGCAACCCCATAGGGCGTTAGTTTTGCGATAGCAAAATTGCGGAGCAAATCCCGCCTTTTCCGCCAAGAGCGATTCTATTTGAACTCAAATAGAGTCGCTTTTTCTATTACTATAATTAAATACATTTTCATTAAAGGTAATGCTGGTATTATCTTTACTTTTGAAAGGTTAAGTAAAACGCTTAATTGATGTTTAAAGATACAATGTTATTTAAACAAAACGCACCCCGCAGGGTGCTATAATTTTATAAACTATTGGCTAGTCTTTTAATTTTTTCATTATTGCCTAACATAATCCCATATTTTTTTACAATTATTTCACTATCTTTTAGTCCTGTAAAAATAGCATGTGCTTTTTCAAAATCAATTTCAAACCATGCTTGAAGAATTGATGTATTTATTCTGCTTTCATTATAAAGTTCTTTACATATTATTCTTAATAAATCTTTTAGTGGTTTTGAAGATTCCAGAACGGATTTGATTAACGAAATATTTTGATTGAACGCCATGAAAAACTCATTAATTATTCTTGTACTTATACCTTGTTGAAAATATTGTGAATCATATCCATCTATAAGCACTGATTGAATTTTATAAAATCTTTCTTCGTTAAAAAATGTATTACAAATAATACCATTATTAATTCTTTCCAATATTCCCAAATCTATAAGCCAAT
>JAZRLL010000090.1:0-11023 GCA_045646745.1 Christensenellaceae bacterium | reverse complement strand
CCCCTATTTTTGAATATTATTTAATTTTTTTTAAAATATTTTTATAATTATTAGTTATTATTCAATTTTTTATGCATATTTATAAATTTTATTCATTTTTTACACGCGATTAGTAAAATTAAAAAAGTCAACGTAAAGTTGACTTTAATTTTTATTATAAAATTATTTCTTTTTCGCCCTCACTCGTTATTATAACGCTCGTTTTATAGCCTACTTCTTTTGCCAAGTTAACGGCAATATCTAAACCACAATCTAAATTTTCTTTTTTATGACAATCGGTGTTAATCATAATTTTTCCACCGTGCTTAAAAATTAGTTCTAAAATTTCCTTTGAAGGATATGGCTTCGTACGATAGTTTTTTGAAATTGCACCCGTGTTTATTTCAAAAATTGTAATGCTTTTTAATATTTCAATTATGCTATCTTCCGCGTATTTTAAATAGTATTTTGGAAGGGGTAAATCTATTTTTTCAGAATATTTAGTTATTAAATCAAAATGTCCAACTACATTTGCATTGGTTTTTGATAGGTTTTTAATTTGATTAAAATAGTCTTTACACAAACTATCATAATCGTTTAAATAAATTTCTTCAAGCAAGAATTTAAAAGATTGTAAACTATAATCAAGGCTATAAGTTTTACCGCCCTTTTCTATACTGTGCATTGAGCCTATAACGTAATCAAATTTATAATCGTAAATATTTGAAAGGGTATCTTGTTCAATTCCTAAAAGAATAGTTATTTCGGACTCGTATTTTTCTTTAAGGCTTAAAACCTCATTAACGTAGGGTATAAAAGCATCTTTTTTTAAAGTCCAAAAATCATCTCCCTCAATATAACTATGAGATGAAAAACCCAAATATTTAAAACCTTTTTTAATTGCACATTGAACGATACTTTCCAAATTGTCTTTACCATCACAATAAGTGCTATGCGTATGAAAATTACTTTTTATCATATTATTTAGTCATTTTTTCTTGTTTAACTTTATGGTCTATTACGTGGCGTGAAGCAAGTTCTTTTCTAACGTCTTCAAGCGATATTCCCATTTCAACCATCGTAACCATAACGTGATAGCAAAGGTCTGCAATCTCGTAAATCGTTTCTTTTTTATCGTTTGCTTTACCTGCTATAATTACTTCAGTGCATTCTTCGCCTACTTTTTTAAGAATTTTATCTATGCCTTTTTCAAAAAGATAGGTCGTATAAGAGCCTTCTGGAAGTTTTTCTTTTCTGTCTTTTAATAAATGGTATAATCCGTCAATAGAAAACTCGTTTTTTTCTTCGTTAATATACAATTTATCGTTAAAGCAAGACTCCGTACCTAAATGACAAGCAGGCCCGTCTTTTTCAACTTCTACAACTAACGCATCTTTGTCGCAATCGGCAGTTATTGAAACTACGTGTTGATAATTTCCACTAGTTTCGCCCTTTAACCAAAGTTCTTGCCTTGAACGGCTGAAAAAACAAGTTTTTTTCTTTTCAAGAGTAATTTTTAAACTTTCCTTATTCATATAAGCAAGCGTTAAAACTTTTTTACTTAACGCATCAACTACTATCGCCGGTATTAAACCCTTTTCATCAAATTTTAATTCATTAATATCTATCATAACCTTATCCTACCTAACGTTAACGTTTTGTTTTTTTAACTCGTTTTTTAAATCTCTAATACTAACTTCGCCAAAATGGAATATAGAAGCGGCAAGCCCTGCATCTATACTTGGAACTTCTTTAAAAAGAGTAATAAAATCTTGAATACTTCCAGCCCCGCCCGACGCTATCACTGGTACGTTCACAAGTTTACATACTTCTTTAAGAAGTGGAATATCAAAACCCTTTTTAACACCATCGGTATCAATAGAGTTAACGACTACTTCGCCCGCACCTTCGTTAACGCACTTTTCTATCCAACTAAACGCTTCCATGCCCGTATTAATTCTTCCGCCGTTAGCAAAAACCATGAACTTTCCGTCTACTCTTTTTACGTCTACTGATAAAACTACGCATTGGTTTCCATATTTTAAAGCGCCTTGTTTAATTAAGTTTGGATTTTTAATAGCGCCTGAGTTAACGCTTACTTTATCTGCTCCGCATTTTAAAACTCTATCAAAATCTTCTATCGTATTAATACCGCCACCAACAGTTAAAGGTATGAATACGTTTTTTGCAACTTCTTTTAAAACTTCGGTAAATAATTTTCTTTCTTCATTACTTGCAGTTATATCGTAAAAAACTAATTCGTCCGCTCCGCAATCACTATAATATCTACCAAGTTCAATAGGTGAATTTACGTCTTTTAAATTATCAAAATTTACACCTTTAACTACTTTTCCGTTTTTAACGTCAAGACAAGGTATAATCCTTTTCGTTATCATTTTACAATCTCCAAAGCATCTTTTAAGTTAATAGTGCCTACGTAATAGGCTTTACCAATAATTGCACCGTATAAATTAAGATTTTTTAAGGATATAACGTCGTTTATCGTTGACACTCCGCCAGACGCAATTACGTTTAATGAAAATTTTTCAGCCAAATTTTTATAAAGAGCCGTATTAGTTCCTTGCATAGCGCCGTCTTTTGAAATATCCGTACAAATTATGGTTTTCACTCCCAAACTTTCCATTAAAGAGCAAAATTCGTCGTAGTCGTATTTAGATTTTTCTTCCCAGCCTTTTATAGCGACAATTCCGTCTTTTATATCTACGCCTACCGCAATTTTATCTCCGTGTAAATTTAACGCGTCTTTTAATAATTGTTGATTAGTTACGGCTATAGTACCTAAAATTACACGATTAACTCCGCAATCTAAATATTTTTTTATTGTTTCAAGGCTACGTATTCCACCGCCTATTTCAATAAATAAATTAGTGTTTTCGGCTATATTTTTAACCACGTCTAAATTTGGCGTAGTACCGAATTTTGCACCTTCTAAATCTACGATATGTATGCAAGTTGCCCCTGCACTTTCAAAATCTTTTGCAACTTGAAGGGGGTTATCACTATAAATATTCATTTTTGAATAGTCGCCTTTATAAAGCCTAACTACTTTTTTATCGTATAAATCAATCGCAGGAAAAATTAGCATTTTATTATCCCTTTAAATTAAATTTCTGCAAATGCTTTTAGTATTTTCAAGCCGACTTCGCCACTTTTTTCAGGGTGAAATTGACAGCCGAAAACGTTGTTTTTTTGAACTATTGCAGTGAGTTCTTTTCCGTATTCAGTCGTAGCAACTAAACTGTCTTCACAATCAACAACGTGATATGAGTGCACGAAATATACGTGGTCGTTTTCTTTTATATATTTCAATATTGGACTTTGTTTTTTTAAGCGAAGTATATTCCAGCCTATATGCGGGATTTTATATTCCTTTTCTAAATCTATACCTACTACTCTTCCTTTAATTAACCCAAGCCCTTTATGAACACCATATTCATAACTTTCTTCAAAAAGCATTTGCATACCTAAACAAACGCCCATAAGCGGTACGTTTTTTTCTACACGTTCAACAATAACTTTATCAAGCCCGCTTTCAAAAAGTTTTTTGCTTGCGTCTTCAAACGCCCCAACGCCTGGTAAAATTAACTTGTCCGCCTTTTTTATAGTTTCAACGTCGCTAGTTATTATTACTTTTTCACCGATTTTTTCAAAGGAAGACGTTAAGGAAAATAAATTTCCCACTCCGTAATCAATTATTGCAATCATTAAAGAACCCCTTTCGTTGACGGAATTTCATTTGCAAAATCTTTATCAATAGAAACCGCCGTTTTTAAAGAACGAGCAAAAGATTTAAACGCCCCTTCTATAACGTGATGAGCGTTTGTTCCCGCCATTTTTACAACGTGCAAAGTTATACCTGCATTTCTAACGAAGGCAAGGAAGAACTCTTCAATAAGTTCGGTAGGGAAATCCCCTATTTTACTTGCTCTCGTTGGTAAATCAAACTTTAAAAAACTCCTATTAGAAATATCAATAGCAGTTAAAATTAAACTTTCGTCCATAGGCAAAATCGTAGTGCCGTATCTAATTATGCCTTTCATATCGCCAAGGGCTTTTTTAATTGCTTGACCTAAAACTATACCAACGTCTTCAACGGTGTGGTGATAATCAACCTGAACGTCGCCTACGCAATTAATCTTCAAATCAAATCTACCGTGTTTAGTAAAAAGTTCAAGCATGTGGTCTAAAAAACCACAACCCGTTTTAATTTCGCTTTGACCTTTTCCGTCTAAATTAATAGTTAAATCTATATCAGTTTCCTTGGTTTTTCTTTTTATGGTTATTTCTCTCATTTTAGTTCTCCTAAAATATTTTTTACCTTTTCTATAAAAATTTTCATTTCACTATCACTTCCGATAGTAATTCTTATAAATTCAGAAATTCTATCCTTATCAAAACGCCTTATCAAGACTCCGTTTTCCTTTAATTTTTGATATAGAACTTTTCCACCTATTTTAAAGTGCCTTGCAAAAATAAAATTTGCCTTTGACGGAAGAACTTCAAAACCTAAACTTTTAAGTTCACGGGTTGTAAATTCTCTGTTTTTTTCTATTATTTTTGCATTATTCATGTAATAGTCGTTATCAAGTATAGTAGCAACACCTAAACTTTGAGTTAAAGTGTTCACGTTATACGGATTTGTTGAATACTTAATCTTTAACAAATCTGAAACTAAATTTTCATTTGCCACCATAAAGCCAAGCCTTGCGCCAGCCATACTTCTTGACTTGGAAAACGTGTAAACGCAAATTAAATTATCGTATTTTTTAATTAAATCGTGAAAACTAATTCCGCCAAAATCAACGTAGGCTTGGTCAACTACTACTACGCTGTCTTTATTTGATGATAATATTTCTTCTAACTCTTTAACTGATACCTGAATACCCGTTGGAGCGTTAGGACTTGCAATTACTATAAGTTTATTTTGATTTAAAAAGGCCTTATAGTCAAGCGAGAAATCATCTTTTAAAGGAATTACAGTACTTTTTAAATTGTAAAGTTCGGCAAATACCGAATAAAAGCCATAGGTAATATCAGCATAAGCAACGCCTTTATCCCCGTATGCCATAAATATAAAATTTAAAATCTCATCAGACCCATTTCCAACGAAAACGTTATTATAATCAACTTTATATAACTTTGCTATTTCTTCTTTTAAAACCTTACAAGTTGGGTCGCAGTATAATTTTACAGATTTAATTTTCTCTTCGTTAATTTTTTTCACTACGCTTTCACTTGGCGGAAAAGGAGATTCGTTGGTATTTAGTTTTATATACCTTTTATCTTGCGGTTGTTCACCCGGCATATACGCAACGATTTTATTTATTCTTTCATTAATAAATTTACTCATATTATTTTTCAAACCTTATTTTTGCACTATTTGAGTGCGCTTGCAAACCTTCTTTTTCAGCAAAATACGAAACGTCTTTATAAACTTCTTTTAACGCGTTTTCAGTATAATAAGTGTATTGCGTTTTCTTAATAAAGTCATCAACCGATAACGGACTTGAAAATCTCGCAGTTCCAGAAGTTGGAAGCGTATGATTAGTTCCGGCATAATAATCCCCAAGCGTTTCAGGACAATAACTACCTAAAAATACACTGCCCGCATTAGTAATTTTATCAAAATAATCAAACGGATTATCAACCATCAACTCTAAATGTTCAGGTGCAATCGTGTTGCTAACGCTTATGACTTCTTCAAGGTTTTTAGCAACTATAATTTTTCCATTATTATCTATTGACTCTCTTGCAATTTCACTTCTTAACAACTTAACGAGTTGATTTTCTACTTCCTTTTGAACGCTTAAAGCAAGGTCGTAACTATCCGTTACCAAAACTGCACTCGCCATTTTATCGTGCTCGGCTTGGGATAGCAAATCACTTGCAATAAATTTAGGATTTGAATTTTTATCGGCAACAATCAATATTTCGCTTGGTCCGGCAATCATATCTATATTTACCTTTCCAAAAACCTGTCTTTTCGCTTCGGCAACGAAGGCGTTTCCAGGACCAACTATTTTATCCACTTTATTAATGCTTTCAGTTCCAAAAGCAAGAGCGCCGATTGCTTGTGCTCCACCCACTTTGTAAACTTTGTCAACCCCTGCAATTTTAGCGGCAACTAAAATGTTAGGATTAATTTTACCTTGACTATTTGGTGGAGTGGTTATACAAATTTCTTTACACCCTGCAATTTTAGCGGGAATACTATCCATTAATACGGTTGAAGGATATACCGCAGTACCGCCTGGCACGTAAAGACCTACCTTTTCAATAGGAGTTATCTTTTGACCTATTATAACACCGTTTTCCTTTTTAATTTCAAAGCCCGTTCTTACTTGATTTAAGTGAAATTCTTTTATGTTTTTAGATGCGTTTTCTAATATTTTTATAAATTTAGACTCAACTAATAAGAAGGCTTCTTCAAACTCTTTTTCGCTAACTAATAAACTATTTAATTTACATTTATCAAATTTTTCAGCGTAGTGGTAAAGGGCTTTATCTCCGTTTTTAGAAACGTCGTCTAATATATTTTTAACAATATCTTCAACGTTAATTTTATTATCTTGCCTTTTAAATATCTCGCCTTTTGCTTTTTCGTAATCTAAAATTTTAATCATTTTTTTTAGCCCCGTTTAGTAAACCTTTCTTAATTAAGTTAATTTTATCCGTTTTAAAACTATACGAAGTTTTATTCGCTATAAGTCTTGCGCTGATATCTAAAATTTCTTCAAAAGGTTTTAAGCCGTTATCTACTAACGTCCTACCCGTTTCAACGATATCAACTATAACGTCAGACAAATCTAATATCGGCGCAATTTCTATTGAACCGTTAAGGTGAATAATATCAATATCTCTACACTTTTTAGCATAAAAATCACTTGCAATTTGTGAAAATTTCGTTGCAACCCTTAAAGTTTTACTCTCGTCGTCAACAAAATCTTTCTTTCCTGCAACAACCATTTTACACTTGCCAATATTTAGGTCTAAAAGTTCAAAAACGTCAGGCTTATATTCAAGTAAAATATCCTTACCCACAACGCCGATATCAGCATTTCCACGCTCAACGTAAATGCCTACGTCAGACGGCTTTACCCAGAAAAATTTCAACTTCTTCTCTTTGTTTTCAAAAATGAGTTTTCTGTTATTTTCTTTAATAGACGGACAATCGTAGCCTGCATTTTCAAACATTTGATAAACTTTTTCGCCAAGCCTTCCTTTCGGAAGAACTATTTTTACGTAATCGTCGTCATTTAAATCGTCGTTAAACCTTTCAAACTCGTCTAGGTATACGGCAAAGCCTATTGCACCGGATTGCCTATTCATATTTTTCATAAGATTATCGTATTGTCCGCCAGATAAAACTCTTTCGGCAATTTTACTAATAAAACCTTTGAAAACTATTCCACTATAATAACTATTAAAATCAATTATTGAAAAATCTATGGAAATTTTATCTTCGTATCCAAGACTAATTAATTGATTGCATACGCTTTTGAATTCACTGAAAAGTTTTTTAGATTTATTAGAAATTACGATTTTCTCAATCTCTTCAATAGCCGTTCTTACCGAATTATAACTATAAATTAAAGTTTTTACCGCTTTAAATTGTTCTTCATTTAAAATCTCTTTAACGCTATCGGTATTTTTTTGAGTGATTGCACTAATCGTTTTATCTAATATTTTCTTTTCAATATTGTAGTCGCTAAAAATTGACCTTGCTAAATCAACGTTTGAAATCCCCAATAAGAAATCGCTTGAAAATAAATTTAAACTCTTAATTGCAAGAACGGTAGTTTCAACTACTTCGTTAAAAGTTATTTCACCAATACACTCAATTCCTGTTTGCATTATTTCTTTATAGGTGTGAGAACTAGATGAAATCCTATATACGTTTTCATTATAATAAAACTTTTCTATCCCGTTTTCAGAGTCTTTTGAGTTTTTTATTATTGATAACGTTACGTCTGGCTTTAACGCCAAAAGTTTTCCATTAGTGTCGTTAAAAACTATCACGCCGTCAGAAACTAAAAACTCCTTGTTTTTAGAATATAAATCGTATTCTTCAAATTTGTTCATTTTGAATTTACGATAGCCGTTACTAATAAATAATTCCCTTAACTTAAATACGGATTGCTCTAAACTACTAAGTACGCTTTGATTAAACATTTTTATCTCCTTTAATCCTTTCAATTACGATAGAATATCCACCGTCTCCGTAATTTAAGTATTTACTAACCCTTGAAATAGTGGCGGTACTTGCCTTTGTAATACTATTAATATCGTTATAACACTTACCTTCTTTTAATAAAACAGCAACTTCTAAACGTTGCTTTAAAGCGTCTAATTCTTGAATAGTGCATACGTCGTTAAAAAACGCTTCACATTCCTCAACGTTTTTTAAAGATAAAATTGCATCGTAAAAAATTTTAAAATCTTTTTTATTGATTTGCTTCATAGTTATTACCCTCCTATTGCACTTTTATATTTTAGCACGTTAAAGCGTTAAAGTCAACAATTTTAACAGCACACAACGCTAAATATTCTATTAATTTTCTTATTTTTGAATTTGGTTAAGGTTAATTATACTAATTTCGCCAGAACTCAATTTTACAATTTCTCCGTTATTGTCTACCACTAATTCAAAATTATCAGTTAAATCAACGACTTTTGCCGTGTATGTTTGGTTTCCGTTTAAAACCTTAACCTTCTTATCTATAACGTTTAATTTATTTTTGTATTCTAAAACAAAATCGCCGTTTAATAATTCTTCCTTTATTTTAAGCAAATTATTTA
Organism: Christensenellaceae bacterium; assembly: GCA_045646745.1. Classification (GTDB taxonomy): domain Bacteria; phylum Bacillota; class Clostridia; order Christensenellales; family Borkfalkiaceae; genus HGM11412. Next base: position 2,224 of record JAZRLL010000090.1, on the reverse strand, counting down.
CAATCTCTGAAACTATTAAATTTCTATTTATTTGAAGGTTTAATTCTTCTTCAATAGACGATGCAATTAATTTTATATCATCTGGGAAATCACATTTTAAAACGTTTATTCCTATACCGATAATCACGTGTTTAATAAGATTGTTTTTGTAATCGCACTCGCTTTCACAAAGAATTCCGCCAATTTTTTTATCGTTTAAAATTATATCGTTTACCCATTTGATTAAAATTTTATAATTCGTTAATTTTTCAAGGGCGTTTGCAACGCATAACCCAACGAAAGGTGTAATTTTATTTGCATGCTTAACGGAAATATTTAAGGGCATTAATAAACTTAAATAAATACCTACGTGTTTAGGCGAATAAAAAACTCTATTAAATCTTCCCCTGCCTTTTTTTTGACTCTCGCTAATTATTAAGTGTTTTCTATTCTTGTTTTTTACTTTTTTAGCCAAATCGTTAGTAGAAGAAACTACTTTTTTAACGATAATTTTAAAGTCCTTACTATCCAGATTTTTTTTAATTTTTTCTTTTATTAAACGGTTAATTTTTTTCATATTTTTATTATATAATAAAAAAGATAATTGTCAAATAGATTTCAACTAAAAAAGTGCCTACGAAAATCGTAGACACTTTAATTATTTTATTAAGAATTAATCTTCTTTTACAGTTTTACCGAACATATCCGATTCAGTAGTTTGACCATCTTCTAAAACTACTTCTTTATTAACTTTCGTTTTTGCTGGTTTTAAAATAAGGTTAACGATAATACCTAAAATTAAAGCACAAGCAATTGAAGAAATTTCAATTGGTCCAAATACGAGTTTAATTCCGCCAAGACCTGTTACTAAAATAGCGGCAACTATAAATAAGTTTTTAGAGTTGTCAAGGTCAACGTGTTTAAACATTCTTAAACCTGAAACTGCGATAAAGCCGTATAATGCGATAGAAATACCACCAACAACGCTACCTGGAATTGATTGAATAAATAACATTATTGGGTAAATAAATGCAAGAACGATACACATTATAGCAGTAGTGAAAATAGTGTATACGGAAGCATTACCTGTTATTGCAACGCAACCAACTGATTCACCGTAAGTAGTGTTAGGACAACCACCCATTAAAGCACCCGCAATAGAGCCAACGCCATCACCTAAAAGCGTTCTATGTAAACCTGGTTCTTCAAGTAAGTCTTTTTCAATGATAGAAGAAATATTTTTATGGTCTGCAACGTGTTCAGCAAAAACAACTAATGCAACCGGAGCAAAAGCAAGTAAAAGAGAAACAATACCTGCGCCGTCAACGAGAACTTCACCGCTAACTATTTCTTTAACAGCACCGATTACCGTAATATTTGGTATCCAATTGTTAAAATCAGCAACTTTTACAAATACTGAAAAATCAATAATTTTAAAATATTCAACGTTAAATGCATGATAACCAATTAACGTGAAAAGAGTTGCAACAACGTATCCAGCGCCAACGCCGATAACAAAAGGAATAAGTTTCATGCCTTTCGTACCTTTGCAAGACACGAAAACGGTTGTTAAGAAAGTTACGATTGCAACGAAAATGTGAATTAAGTTATAGTTAGCAGCGTCAACTGAAACGTTCATAACGTTGTTGATTGCTGAACCTGATAAACTTAAACCGATAAGAGCAACCGTAGGGCCAATAATAACGGGTGGCATAAGTTTTTTAATCCAATTAGTACCTGCGTATTTAACTGCAAGTGCTATAATAACGTAAACTAGTCCCGCAAAAACGGCACCTAAAATAATACCTAAATATCCGAAAGCAACGCCTACAAATAAAGGCGAAATAAATGCAAACGAACTACCTAAAAATACAGGACTTTTAAATTTAGTGAAAAGCAAGTAAACGATAGTTCCCACACCTGCACCGATAAGAGCAGATGCTTGTGATAAGTACGTTCCGCTTGGGTCAACCAAAATAGGAACTAATACGGTTGCGGCCAAAATAGCCAAAAGTTGTTGGAAAGCGTAAATAAGGTTTTTACCAAACGGTGCTTTCTCATTAACGTTATAAGTTAATTTCATAATTTCCCTTCTCCTTATGTATATAAAAATATTATCATTGGTTTAACCAATTGATTACCTTTTAAATAGTTTTACCGAGTTTTCACTATCAGTTTCAATAAAACTCACTTTTACGAGTTCGTCAACTGACGTTGGAATATTTTTACCAACGTAATCTGCCCT
>JAZRLL010000089.1:0-13702 GCA_045646745.1 Christensenellaceae bacterium | reverse complement strand
CGCTTGGCCTCCGACTTCTAACGTACGTTGGGCTTAATTACGCCGAAATTAAGGATAAGTCCCCGTTTGATTTATCGGGGGGACAAAAGCGTAGAGTTGCGATAGCGGGCGTTATAATAACTAAACCTAAAATATTGGTTTTAGACGAACCCGTTGCAGGTCTTGACCCACTTGGCAAAAAACAATTGTATAAACTTCTTCACGATTTATTAAAAAGCGTGGTTAAAACTATTATAATAGTTTCTCACGATTTAGACGAAGTTTGTGAAAACTGTAATAAAATAGCAGTATTTTACGATGGGCAAGTTGTGGTTTCAGGCTCTACTAAAACCATATTTAAAAATAAAGAATTATTATCTTACGGGCTTGACCTTTCAATTACGGCAAGTTTAACCGAGAAGTTAAAAGAGTTAAACGTTGAGTTAGACACCGATTACACCACTCAAAATTTTATTGACTGTGTAGTTAGTGCTTATAGGAGTAAATAGCGAAAAATTATGTTATCGGATATAAGTTTTGGACAATATTATCCTTCGTCGTCTTTCGTTCACAAGATGGATTCAAGGGTAAAGTTGCTTTTATTAATTGCATATATAGTATTAATTTTCGTCGTAAAAAATTTTTACGGCTATTTAATCGTGTGTGCGTTTTTACTAACTGCAACTATATTTTCTAAAATTCCAATTCTTTCATTAATTAAAAGTGCCAAGGCGGTAATATTTATTGTTTTAATAACTGTTATTTTGAATATTTTCTTTTATAGAACGGATAACCCAACTATTTTATTTTGGATTATTTCAAAAGAAGCCCTAGTCTTTTCCGGTTTTATGGCAATCAGGCTTATAACGTTGGTTTTAGGCAGTATGATGCTAAATTTGACTACGACTCCCGTTGCTATTACAGACGGGTTAGAAAGCCTTTTAAAGCCTTTAAAATTTATAAAATTCCCCGTTCACGAACTTGCTCTCGTTATGAGTATTGCCCTTAGGTTTATTCCTATATTAATGGGTGAAGCCGATAGGATAATTATGGCTCAAAAAGCAAGGGGTGCAGATTTTGATAGCGGTAATATTTTTAAAAAAGCAAAAGCGATGATTCCGATTTTGATACCTTTACTTATAAGTTCGTTTAGACGTGCCGAAGAACTTGGCGACGCTATGGATAGTAGGTGTTATAGCGGTAGCAAAAAAAGAACTAAATTTAGAAAATTAAAAATGAGTTATAGAGATTTAGTTGGAACTTTATTCTTCGTTTCGTGTTTCGTTTTAGTGGTATTTGCAAATATTTATTTGGGGGGATATTTATGAGAATACTCTTAACCGTATGCTACGACGGAACTAATTTCAACGGATATCAAATACAACCAAATAAAAGAACGGTAGAAGAAGTTTTAAACAGTGCAATTTTTTCTTTAACGGGTGAAAGGGTGAAATCTATTGCAAGTGGCAGAACGGATAGTGGAGTGCACGCATTAGCCCAAAAGGTACATTTTGACACAAACTCTAAAATTCCGCCAAAAAACTTTGCGCCAGCCTTAAATTCAATATTGCCGTCTGACGTAAAGATAGTGTCTTCAAAAAAGGTAGACGATAATTTTAATGCAAGGTATTTCGCAAAGAAAAAAACGTATAGATATTCTTGCTACGTTAGTAAATTTGAAAATCCGCTATACGAAAGGTATAAAACCTTAATAAATAAAATGCCTGACTTAAACTTAATGAAAGAGTGCGCTAAAATTATAGAAGGCGTTCACGATTTTAAATGTTTCGTTGCAAGCGGAAGTTCGGTAAAAAGTACCGTAAGAGAAATTTATTCAATCAAAATAATAAAAAAGGGCAACCTTTTAGATTTTGAAATTTGTGGCAACGGCTTTTTATACAATATGGTTAGAATAATCGTTGGTACGCTTATTTTCGTTGGTGAAGGGAAAATAAAAGTTAATACGGTAAAAGATGCGATAGAAAGCGGAAACAGATTATTAGTTGGTAAAACCATGCAAGCAAAAGGACTTTTATTAAAGAGCGTCTCGTATAAATAAAAGGCAAAAAAGGGCGTAATTCACTTTATTTTAATTAAAATTAAAAAAGGCTTTAAAATTGCTTGACATAAATTAAAATTTTTAATAAAATATTTAGGCGATAATGAAGATTTATGTGGCGGATTAGCCCCCCAAAGCGTAAAATCTTATAAATAACTTAAAATTTAAGGAGAAATATCATGAAAACTTTCATGGCAAAAAATGGTCAAATAGAAAGAAAGTGGTATGTTGTTGATGCAACAGGTTTACCATTAGGTAGACTCGCATCTCAAGTAGCATCAGTTTTAAGGGGAAAAAATAAACCAACTTTCACCCCAAACGTTGATACAGGCGACCACGTTATTATAATTAATTCAGACAAAGTTATCTTAACAGGTAAAAAACTTGAAAAGAAATTTTATACTTACCACACTGGATACATTGGTGGTCTTAAACAAATCCCTTACAGCAAGATGATGGCTGAAAAGTCAGACCTTGCAGTTTACGAAGCAGTTAAAGGTATGCTTCCTAAAAATAGTCTTGGTAGACAAATGATTACTAAATTAAGAGTTTACAAAGGCGCTGAACACAACCATATCGCTCAAAAACCTATTGAGCTCAAAATTGAAAGGTAAGGGGGATAAATTTCATGGCTAAAGTAGCAAGTAAAAAGAAAGTTCAATTCTGGGGTACAGGCAGAAGAAAAAAAGCTATTGCAAGAGTTAGGCTTATCCCTGCCGGCGCTGGAAACATCGTTATTAATAAAAGAGCAATTGACGATTATTGTGCAACTGAAACCGTTAAACTTATTATTAAACAACCACTCGTTTTAACTGAAACTTTATCTAAATACGATATTTTCGTTAACGTTATCGGTGGTGGTTATACAGGTCAAGCAGGTGCAATTCGTCACGGTATTGCAAGAGCACTCGTTATCGCTGAACCAGAACTTCATGCAGTTCTTAAAAAAGCAGGCTTCTTAACAAGAGACCCAAGAATGAAAGAAAGAAAGAAATCCGGTCTTAAAAAGGCTCGTCGTGCCCCACAATTCTCAAAGAGATAATTACGATAAAATTAATAAATTATACCTATTTGCAATTTTGCAAATAGGTATTTTTATTTGCTTTTTATTAAAATTGTCAAAACGTGTCTTGTGATAAATATTAGCAAAATTAATTATAATTTTTTGAAATTCGACAATATTGTACAATAAAATATATAAAATTTTAATTTTAAACAAAAAATTTTGTCTTAAAAAACCAATTATATTTGCTTTTTGTTCAAAATAGTGTATAATAGAGATAGAAATTAAAAGGAGAAATGGTATGAAACAAAAAGTTTTTATTATGCAAGATAACGAAGACGGACTAAAAGAAGTTGAAAAAGTTTTTAAAGACGCACAAGATTTTGAAATCGTTGGCGTAGCAATAGATGGCGCTGATGGATTAAATAAACTTAAACAATTAAAACCTGATTTTTTAATTACGAGTTTAGTGTTAAAAGGAATTGACGGGTTTGAAGTTATTGAAAGGGTTAAAAAGGAAAATTCTCAAATTAAAATAATAGTTGTAAGTGCCTTTACAAGTGAAAGTGTAATTAATAGGGCGATGAACCACGGAGCAGAATATTATATTGCGAAGCCTTTTGATAGTAATAGTTTTTTAAAAAGGATAAGAGAGTTGTTTGAAGAAAACCATCAAGATAGATTAGTCGTATCAAAAAAGAGTATGTTAGATGAAAAAATAAGCAAGATTTTTATTTCCGTTGGAATCCCCCCACATATTAAAGGCTATCAATATTTAAGAGAAGGGGTAAAAATGGCAGTTAAAAATCCAGGTATTATAAATAACATAACAAAACAACTTTATCCGCAGATAGGTCAGAGATATCAAACTACTGCAAGTAAGGTAGAACGTGCAATTCGCCACGCAATAGAAGTTGCTTTTAATAGGGGTAGAATTGAGATGATAAACACAATATTAGGAATAAGAGCATACATTGGAAATGATAAGCCTACTAACGGGGAATTTATAGCCCTTATTGCCGATAAAATGCTCTTAGAAGGGGCATAAAGTATAAAATTTGCAAAAAATATAAAAATTTTTTAAAAATTTATAGAAAAGGGGTTTACAAATTCCTATCAAGTGATTATAATAATCAAGATATAAAATTTACGGGAAGGAGTTTTTGTATGCCTAAATATATAATGTGTCCAAGATGTGAGTTGAATTATATATTGGAAGGGGACGTTTATTGTGACGTTTGCAAAGCGGAATTAAAGATTGGTCCACAACTTATGTTTTCTATTAATGACGAATTAAATAAAGAACATGAATTATGCCCTATTTGTAAAGTTAGATATTTAAGTGAGGGAGAAGAATTTTGTTCTCAATGTAAAGAAGAGAATCGTTTTAAGACTAACGATATAGAAAGTGATATAGATATTGAAAAGGACGATAATTGGAGACAATTCTTAGACGAAGACGAAAAAGAAGCAATTTCTAATCAAGGGGAAGACGATGAGTTGTTGCTTTCTCAAATTGAAGAAGAAGAGGCTTTGGACGAAGAAGACGAAGAAATAGACCCATACACCCAAGAAAAGATATCTAATAATAATGATGAAGACGACTTTGATTATTCGCCAATAGACCAAGCTGACTTTGAAGATTACGATGAAGAAGATGAAGACGACGTAGAAGATTTTTAATTTTCTTTGAATAATCTAACAAAAATTGGCAATACTTAAAGTATGATTAAAAATTCTTTAAGTTTACAAAGCACGAAGGATAAAATTAATAGGTATTTTAATAAGGTGGTAGATTTTAAGGTTAACCTTGGAAGGAATAAGTACGTAAAATTTAAAGGTAAAATAACTAACGTTTATCCCGCCTTGTTTACTATTTCGCCTATGGAAGAATATAATGGCAAAACTGCTTTTTCTTATTTTGAATTTATGTGTGGAGTGGTAGATTTTAAGGAAAAAAATACTAAATAATATAAAAACTAATTAAAATTACACGTTGTATTTTGTTTTAAGCAAGATATAGCGTGTATTTTTTTATTCTTGGAATAATTTAAATTTATAAATCATAAGGTATAAAGAATTAAAGGAGGCGAAAATGACAAGTATACCTGAATTTAAAAATTTTTATACAACTAATATATTACCAATTAACAGCAAAAATAAAGTTGAGTGTAAACTGCCAATTTTAGAAGAAGAAGCACAAAATCTATTGAAAATAGATTTAACTACGAGTTTGGTTTCCGTTGAATGTTTAGAAAAAGAACTTAAATACAACGGAAGGGGAACGTTTAACGTTGTTTACAAAAGCGAAAACGCCGTTAAAAAATGTGAAGTAGGCGTAGAATATAGTTTTAAATTTACTAATAGTAGCGTTAACGTTGGAGATAACGTATTAGGAAGAGTAGAAGTTGTAAAATGTTCGGTTAATATTTTAAACGGCATTGTAGTAGCGAGTGCTTTTATTGAATTTAACGGTGAAGTATTTAAAGAAAATAAAATTAATTATTTTCAAGGCGGAGATAATTTATTAGTAAAAAACAAAGAAATTAACTACGTTAAAGAAATTTGTAAAATTAAAAAAGAACATAAACTTGAAGATGAATTTGATTTATCATCTTTAATTGGAGATATAATTTCTCACGAAGAAAAAGTTTTAATAAGTGAAATACAATGCGGAATTAATAGCGTTATAATTGACGGGGACGTTGAGTTGAACGGTATAACTATGCCACTTGGCGGAGAAATTAACTTAAATACTTTTTCTAAAAAAATTCCGTTTAGAATTGAAGTGGATTGCGAAGACGTAATTCCAAACTACAAAGCTGTTTGTTCAGTATCTATTAATAATAGCAATTTAAAAGTTTACGTTGACGAGAGTAAAAGCAAAAGCGCAATATCAATTGACGTTAATTTAGCAATAAGCGGAATAATTTTTGAAGACTTAAACTTAAATTTAGCAAGCGACGTTTATAGTTTGAAAAATAAATTAAAAATTGAGTATGAAGATAAAAATATACCTAGTCAAATTAATTACAAATGCCTAGATTTTAATTTATCTGATAAGTTAAACGTTAAATTGCAAGAAAATAGTAGACTAAACACACTAATTAGTGTTAAAATAGAAAGTAAGGAATTTAGCGTGTCTAATAACACGTTAACCGCAAGTGGAACGATTTGTGCCTGCGTATTTTCAAACGGCGAAAATTTAGAAGCCACCGAAGTATTAATTCCTTTTAGCGTAAACACTTTAATCAGTTCAAATGAAATACGCTGTAAAGACGTGCAGATTGTAAACGCCTGCCAAGTAGTTAAAGAAGACGAACTTTTCCTAAACTATACTATTAAACTTTGTTTCGTTGAGATTGATAGTAAAAACGTAAAACTGATAAACGGAATTGAAGTTTTAGAAGAAATTAAATCTAACGATTCGGCTATTAGCGTTTATATTCCTTCGTGCGGAGATACTTTATGGGATATTTGTAAAGTGTTATGCGTTCAAGAACAAACTATTTTAGATATGAATAAAGAACTTGAATTTCCTTTAAGCGGTGATGAAAGAATAGTCGTTTATAGAGAAATAAACAAGTAAAAGGTTATTATGACAAAAGTTAAATCTTACGGAAAACTAAATTTATCGCTGAACATTTTAGGCACTAGTGACGGATATCATAATCTTGAATCAGTAGTGTGTTCTATAAACGTTTACGATAAAATTATCGCAAAAAAAAGAAAAGACGATAAGATTTTTATAACTTTTGTTGACAAATATGGTTTTATTCCGGAAAATCAAGAAGATACGCTTGCTTATAAGACTGCAAAGGCCTTTATAACAACCTTTAATACTAACGGCGTAGATATTGAAATTCAATGTCAAATTAAGCCACAAGCAGGTTTAGGTAGCGGTTCAGCCGATATTGCAGGTATTTTAAACGCCTTAAAAAGATTATATAAAGTAAAAGAAGACGTAAAGCCTATTGCCGATAGTTTAGGTAGTGATTCAGGGTATCAATTAAAAGGTGGTTTTGCCAAAATTAGCGGTAGGGGGCAAATAGTAGAAAGTTTTAATGTTAAAAACAAACTTTACTTCGTAGGGTTGTTAAGCGATAACGGAATTAGCACGAAAGACTGCTATAATGCTTTTGATAAAGAAAATTACGAAGGCACGTTATCAAAAAACGAGCAACTTATTAAAGATATAATAGAAGGAGATATTTTATCAATTTGCAAAAACGTTAATAACGCATTATTAGAACCCGCAAAAACTTTAAATAGTGAAATATCAAAAAATATAGAAATATTAAATAGCCTTAATCCTTTAATAACTAATATGACGGGTAGCGGTTCTATGGTTTATTCAATGTATGAAACTTACGAACTATCTAGATGGGCGTATAATAAACTTAAACAAAAATACGGCGAAAAAGTTGTGTTTTTAGAAAGCGTTCAACCTAAATAAAAGGTTTTTAGACAAAAAAACTTAAAAAAAATAATAAAGCAATTTAATAATAACTGATTACAACTTCCAAAAGTGTCAATACTTATACTATCACACTTTTGGAGGTTTTTTTATGAAAAAAATTTGCATAACTTTAATTTTATTATTCATAATATCTTTGACGATTGCGGTAAACGTTAATAATCAAAACGAAAGTACCGAGTATCTTCGCATCCATATCCGAGCCAATTCAAATAGCGTAGTAGACCAAAACGTAAAATACAAAATTAAAGAAGAAATAGTTAAATATTTAACGCCCTATGTTGCAGAGTGCAATAGCAAAGACGAAGTAATTGAATTACTTAATGATAAAGAGGGCGAAATGGAAAGTTTAATTGATTCAATTTTAATTAGTGGTGGATACGGTTATAAAAGCAACGTGGCTATAAATAAGGAAAAATTTCCTACGAGGGTTTACGAAGACTTGGTACTAAACGAAGGTTATTACGATGCCGTAATAGTTGAACTCGGTGAAGCAAAAGGGGATAATTGGTGGTGCGTAGTATATCCTCCTTTATGTTTTACGGGTAATGAGTGCGGAATAAAATATAAGTCTAAAATTTTACAAATAATTGAGAATTTTAAAAGAAAAATTTCGCATACTTCATAATAAATAAGGAGGATTTATGAAAAAAACGTTAAAAATAGGCGGTATCGTACTATTAATCACTTTAATAGTAGGTTGTGCGTCTGCTTTTATAGTTAATGGAAAGAAAGAGCCTGTTGTTGAACAAACCGTAATAATCAACGCTCAAAGTAATTCTCAGGACATCAAGTTAGTGCAAAAAAAGTTAAAAAATTGGGGATATTATAGGGGTGCGGTTGATGGAATTTATGGTTCGGGAACAAAGTCGGCAGTAATTAAATTCCAAAAAATTAACGGATTAGTAGCAGACGGCATAATAGGTAATAAAACACTTGCCGCAATGGGTATATCTCAAAGTATGTTATCGGGTTCGGCATCGTCATCAGGCGGTAGCGGTTATTCAAACTCGGATATTCAATTATTAGCAAGATTAATTTATGCCGAAGCGAGAGGAGAGTCGTATACAGGGCAAGTTGCCGTTGGAGCAGTCGTATTAAACAGAGTGAAAAGTTCGTCTTTTCCTAATACTATATCAGGTGTAATATATCAACCGTATGCGTTTACTTGTGTTAACGACGGTCAAATTAACTACACACCGAACAACACGGCGTATCAAGCAGCAAAAGACGCTATGAACGGTTGGGACCCAACTTACGGATGTTTATATTATTACAACCCAAAAGTAGCGACAAGCAGTTGGATTTTTACAAGACCAACGGTAATCACGATAGGAAGGCACGTATTTGCAATGTAAAAGGGGGATAGAATATGGAAGAAATTAAAAATAATGCAATAGAAAAAACAGAAGAAATTTCATCTTCATCACCTAATAGTGATGCAAAGAAAGTTCGCTCTACTAAAAAAAGAAGCCCTAAAAAAAGTAAGGCTAAACAAAGCGTAAGACAGCAAAAAAGTGAAGCAAAACAAAAAAGAAAAGATGAAAAGCAAAGGAAAAAGCAAGAATTTAAAAAGATGAAACTTCAAAAGAAAGAAGAGAGAAAGAAAAGAAAGGAATTTTTAAAACACGAGTCTAAGGAAGATAGACAAAAAAGACTTGCTTTGGAAAGAAATAGAAGACTTGAACTTAAAAGAGAAAGAATATTAGATAAAAAAGCCAAACGTCTTGAAAAAGCCGAAGAAAAAAGGCAAATGAGAGAAATTAGAGAAAGAGAGAGAAAGGAAAGAAGAAAAAACAATAAAGGATTAGGCGGTTGGCTTGCTGCGGTTATAACGCTAGGTTGTGCAGTTTTAGTGCTTGGCGGTTTATTAACTTACACCTTTTTTGCACCGATTGAAAACAATATGGTCGTTAATAGTAACGAAGCAAAAAACTTCTACGATTTAGTTGGCTACGTTGATAATATGGACGTAAATTTAAGTAAACTTATAGTATCTAACGATAGTGAAGAACAACAAAAACTTTTGGCAGAAGTAAGGGTTGAGTCAAGTTTAGCAAGTTCAGCGATTTCATCGCTTGCACTTCAAGACGAAGATAAATTTTATACTACTAAATTTATAAATCAGGTTGGAGATTTTTCAAAATATTTAAATAATAAACTTATTGAGAATAAACCTTTGAACGAAGAAGATATTAAAACGTTAAACGATATGTATAGCGTTAATAAACAACTTAAAGACACCTTATCTGCGTTGGCAAGCAAAATTGACAATAATTTTGACTTCCGTTCAATTTACGAAGGTAAAAAAGATAATTTAGTTATTAAAGAATTTGACAAATTAGAATCTAATTCAGTTGATTATCCACATATGATTTACGATGGAGCGTTCTCTGAAAATTATAGTGAAAATTTAGAAGTTAAGGCTTTAAAGGGCTTAACTAAAATTTCTAAAATGGAAGGAGAAAATCTAGTTAAAAAGTATTTTTCATCTTATAATTTAAACGAAATCACCTTAGAAGGCGAAACGAAAAGTAAAAATATAGAGTGCTATAATTTTACTGCAAAAACAAACGATGGAACTCAAATGGATATTCAAATTAGTAAACTTGGTGGAAAACTTATAATGTTTAATCACTATAAAGATTGCGGTGAAGCAAATTACGATATTATTAAATGTAAAGAAATTGCAGAAAACTTCTTAAATCATATTGGAATTACTAATATGAAAGCCGTATGGGCTAACGAGGGAAATAATATCGTAACTTTAAATTACGCATCAGTAGTTGACGGTGTTATTTGTTATTCAGATTTAGTTAAAGTTAACGTTTGTCAAGAAAGGGGAGAAGTTTCAGGACTTGAAAGTATAACTTATTATACTAACCACGTTAAAAGGGAAAGTCAAACTGCTAAAATTTCATTAGAAGAAGCAACTCAAAAAGTTAATTCAAATATTGAAATTAAGTCAAAAAGACTTGCAATTATCCCGCTTAAAACTTCTGGCGAAACTCTTGCATACGAGTTTTTAGGAATTAAAGACGGCGAAACTTATTACGTTTATATTAGTGCCTTAACAGGACACGAGGTAGACATTTTCAAGGTCGTTAAAACTACCGAAGGTACACTTTTATTATAATTTTAATATTATATAATTAGTGGCAAGAAAAGAGAGTATTTTTACTCTCTTTTTTTAGCATTTTAGGCGAATTGTACTATTAAGTGCAACGTCGTGTTTTATTTACTTTCAAAAACAGACAAAAAAATGTATGCAATAAAAGTGGTAATCGTTGATTTTTAAAATTAATAATGATATAATTAAAAAACAAGGAGATTAGGTATGCTAACTTTAAAAAATATCGTAAAAAACTATTATATGGGAGAAGAAGTCGTTAGGGCTTTAAGGGGAGTTTCATTAAATTTTAGAAAATCTGAATTCGTTTCTATATTAGGTCAATCCGGTTGCGGAAAAACAACTCTTCTTAATATTGTTGGTGGTTTAGATAAATATACTGCCGGCGATTTAATAATTAACGGTGTATCAACTAAAAAATATAGCGATAGAGATTGGGATAATTACAGAAATTTAAGAGTAGGTTTCGTTTTTCAAAGTTATAATTTAATTCCGCATCAAACGGTGCTTGGAAACGTTGAACTTGCTTTGACTTTATCAGGTGTTGACGCTAAAACGAGAAAGAAAAAGGCTATTGAAGCCCTTGAAAAAGTTGGGCTTCACGACCAAATTAATAAAAAACCAAATCAATTATCAGGCGGACAAATGCAAAGGGTTGCTATTGCAAGAGCAATAGTTAACAACCCTGAAATTATCCTTGCCGACGAGCCAACGGGTGCGTTAGATAGTGAAACGAGTTTGCAAATAATGGATATTTTAAAAGATTTAAGTAAAGAAAAACTCGTAGTTATGGTAACGCACAATCCTGAACTTGCCAACACTTATTCAAGTAGGATTATAAGGCTTAAAGACGGTCAAGTAATTGACGATACTAATCCTTACGTAGAAGTAAACGAAAATCAAAACGCAAAAGCAAAAAAATCTAAAAAAGCAAAAAAATCTCACTCAATGGGAATTTTTACGGCTATAAGATTAAGTTTTAAAAACCTTTTAACTAAAAAGGCAAGAACCTTACTCACTTCTTTTGCCGGAAGTATCGGTATTATTGGTATAGCCTTGATTTTATCGCTATCAACGGGTTTTAACGCTTATATTGACACCGTTCAAAGAGATACGTTATCAAATTACCCTATAACTATTAATAAATCTGGCGTAGATATTACGGGCATGCTTGAAGAAATGTCTGGCGAAAAGGCTAATATGAAGGAATATCCTAGTGGTGACGATATAACGAGCAACGGTGCTTTGGGTAATATGTTCTCTTCTATATTTTCAAGTCAATTTGAAAACGACCTAGTTTCTTTTAAAAAGTTTTTAGAAGAAGATGAAAATAAAAAGGAATATAGTTCGTACATTAGTGCCGTACAATACACGTATAATTTAAACGTTGAGTGGTACACGCAAGATGGCGTAAGAGTTAACGATTTTGATATGATGAGTCTAATGGGTATGAACTCTAATAATCCAACGGCTTCATTAACTAATACGCAAAGTTCAACCGTGTTTACTGAAATGATAGATAATCAAGAACTTTTAAAAAGTCAGTACGACGTTTTAAAAGGCGATTGGCCAAAGGGCGAAAATAAGGCAAATCAAGTAGTATTAGTCGTTGACAATTACAATTCTTTATCCGATTATAACCTATATAATATTGGATACGAAGCCGATGCGTTAGAATATCAAATTTTAAAAACGTATTTGATGATGGCAGGATTAACCGAAGAAGTTGCCGATAGTAAATTGGCACAAGACGGGTTAACAAAGGATAGTAAAAATAAAAATTATAAATTCAGTGATTTTATAGGTCAAAAATATAAAATTATGTTAAGCCCTAACTATTACGTAAAAGGTAGTGACAATTTATATGAAGACGTAAGGCAAAAAGGCTCTTTACCAACTGATTCTGGTTTACAAAGTAGGCTTGATTTGAAAACTGCTTCGTATTTTACAGGTGTTGACGAGAATTTGTTAAAAGATTCAAGAATAAAAAATGTAGAAGAAGAATTTTTACCTTCCGCTACCGAAGTTGAAATAGTAGGAATAGTTAGAAAAAAAGACGGCGTTGCGTCAGGTGCGTTGACGGGAACTATTTGTTATACCAAAGAACTTACCGAAAAACTTATTGAAGAAACTTTAAAAACTCAGATATATATTGACCAACTTAACTCTTCAAATAGCGTTGTTAAGGGAGAAAACGTAGAACTTAGCACAATTGAACAAAGAAAAGAGTACGCTGAAAAATTTGGCGTAGTAGACATAAATAAACCAACTCAAATAGCAATTTATCCAACGAGTTTTGAAAATAAAGACAAAATTATTGAAATTATTAACGACTACAATAGCGATAAAGAAGAAAATTCTCAAATAAGATACGTTGATTACTTAGGTATAATGATGTCGTCAATAACCGTTATAATTAACGCGATATCTTACGTGTTGATTGCCTTCGTTTCAATATCTTTAATCGTAAGTTCAATAATGATAGGAATAATAACCTACATCTCAGTACTTGAAAGAACCAAAGAAATAGGCGTACTTAGAAGTTTAGGCGCATCTAAAAAAGATATTTCAAGAGTGTTCAATGCAGAAACGCTGATTATTGGTTTCGTATCAGGCAGTATGGGTATCTTAGCAACGATACTTCTAAATATACCAATTACTTTGGTTGTTCAGTCATTAGCAGATATTACGGCTGTGTCTACCTTGCCAATAGTCGGTGCGGTTGTATTAGTGATAATTAGTATGGCGTTAACTTTAATTTCAGGTTTAATTCCATCTAAACTTGCCGCTAAAAAAGACCCTGTAATTGCACTTAGAACTGAATAAAGCGTGTTAAAATAATTAAAAGAACAACTTTTAAAGTTGTTCTTTTTATTATTTAAAAACGGGGTTATAGTGCGAAAACTAAATAATTTTAATTTTTTATTAAAATTTTAAAACGGGCTTATAGAACGATTATCGCATTTTTTTAAAATTGTCAAAAAAATAAAAAGTTTTTATTTAAGTTATTTTTAGATTATTTGTTGATAAATTTAAATAAATATGTTATTATAT
>JAZRLL010000088.1:0-26127 GCA_045646745.1 Christensenellaceae bacterium | reverse complement strand
ATATAAATTATAGGGGGACTTGTATGGTAGAGAAAAAAATATTTGATTATCTTGAAGATAATTCACCCGTTTACGAATACGTTATAAAATCTAAAAAGGCGAGCGCATCTATAATTACTTTCGGCGCAACCCTAAAAAACTTGTTCGTTCCATCTAAAAACGGACTTATTGACGTTGTTTTAGGCTACGATACGTTAAAAGAATATCAAGAAAACGACGGCTACCTTGGAGCAACTGTTGGAAGAAATTCTAACAGACTTTGCGGAAAAAAATTTGAAATAAACGGAACTCCTTTTAAAATTAATATTAACGATAGAAATAAAAACAATTTACACGGCGGAATTAAGGGGTTTAGTTACCAAAATTTTAGCGAAGTTAAAGTTTCTAATAAAGAAAATTCAGTTGAACTTAAATGGTTTTCAAAAGATAAAGAAGAAGGCTTTTTAGGAAATATGGATTTTAGAGTTAAATACACGCTTAAAGGACTCAATCTTATTATAGAATATTTTGCTATTTCGGATAAAGACACCGTTGCCAACTTTACAAATCACTCTTACTTTAATTTAAACGGACACGATAGCGGTAGTTGTGAGAACAACGTATTAAAAATTTACGCCGACTACTACACTCCTATAAACAAATATTTAATTCCTAACGGCAAATTATTAAAGGTTAAAAGAACTCCTTTTAACTTCTTAAAATACAAGGAGATTGGAAAAGATATTGATAAAAATCATAAACAATTAAACATAATGGGTGGCTATGACGTTAATTTTTGCTTAAATAGTAACGGCGAGTTTAAAAAAATTGCATCTTGCTATTCAAAGGATAGTTTAGTTATGATGGATACCTATACCGATTTACTAGGTTTGCAATTTTATTCTGGTAATTTTTTAAGTAAAAGAAAAGGAAAAGGCGGAGCAATTTATAATTTAAGACAAGGTTTTTGCTTGGAAACTCAAAAATCTTATCCAGATAGTTTAAATAAGCCAAATTTCCCTTCAATTATCTTGAAAAAGGGCACCGAATATTATAGTAAAACTCAATACAACTTTAAAGTTATGAAGGAAAAATCATGAACAAATTACAAATACCCAAAACTTATACTAACAAATTAGATTTAATAACCACGGAAAAAGCAATAAAATACGTTAAAGATAATTTTGAAAGACTTCTATCTAAATCATTAAATTTAACGAGAGTTTCCGCTCCTATTTTAGTTTTATCAGATACCGGCATTAACGACGATTTAAACGGGGTTGAACGTCCCGTTAGATTTGACGTTTTAGGTTTAGACGGGCAAAACGCCGAAATAGTTCACTCTCTTGCAAAATGGAAAAGAACGGCACTTAAAAAGTACGGCTTTTCAGTAAATAGCGGACTTTATACGGATATGAACGCTATTAGGCGAGACGATAATATTGATAATATCCACTCAATTTACGTTGACCAATGGGATTGGGAAAGAGTTATAGAAAAAAGTCAAAGAAACGTTAGATTTTTAAAATCTATCGTTAGAAAAATCGTAAACTGCATTTACAAAGTTAACGAAATGACTAAAAAGGTTTTCCCTGAACTTAATCTTAATATTAATAAAGACGTTAAGTTTATAACCGCAAAAGAAGCCGAAAAATTATACCCTAACCTTTCTTCAAAAGAAAGAGAACACGCTTTAACTAAACAATACGGCACGGTATTTTTAATGGGAATTGGCTCTAAACTTAAAAACGGCAAACCACACGACGGCAGAGCCCCTGATTACGACGATTGGAAATTAAACGGCGACCTGCTTATTTACAACGAAGTTTTACAAGAATCACTTGAACTTTCAAGCATGGGGATTAGAGTAGACGAAGTTTCAATAATAAAGCAATTAAAAGAAAGAAAAATGCTTGACAAACTCAATTTTGAATATCACAAACAAATAGTTAATAAAGAACTCCCTTTAACTATTGGCGGTGGAATTGGTCAATCAAGGCTTTGTATGTTGATTTTACAAAAGGCGCATATCGGCGAAGTTCAAGTTTCGTTATGGCCACAAGGTATGGAAGAAGAAGCAAAAAAATCAGGTATAGAAATTCTATAATAAAGTAAATTTTTTGCTCATACCCATTATAAACTAAAAAGACTAACGATAAAGAGTCTCCAATAGGGATTTCTTGACAACATAAAAGACTAACGAAAATTTATCGTTAGTCTTTTGTTTTTAATAAAAACCCGACTTTTTATAAGTCGGGTTTTATATTTATTTGGTTTTAAATTTTTAGAAAGGATATAATTCCTTAGGGTCAATAGGAAGAGCAGTTTCTTCACTTACGTAGATTGTACCTTTCGTGAGTTGGAAAATAGATGCAGGAACTTCTTTACATACAGGTCCGTATAATTGAAGCCTTGAAATCATTCTTTCCCAAGCGTTGTATCCGCCTACGCTTTGAAGGTCGTGTCTTTCCAAGTGTTCACGAGCGTGCATTACGTCCCAAGGACCGATAGAAACGGAATATCTTGGAGTGTGCCATAACGCAGAACCACCACCAGAGTTTTGAATAATCGTTAAACGATGGTTGTCAACGAAACCAGCCTTTAAGTTAAGAAATTCTTCTAACGTGTTAGCAGCAAATTTCTTCGTGCCTGGGTCAATGAAAGCAGTATGACCAATCCAACCCGTTGCAGAGAGTAAAAGGTCGGCACCGCCGTTTCCTTCTTCTGCAATCATATCAGAATAGTGTTTAATGTTTTCGTTAGTATAATAGTGCATTTGTTTAAGTGGTGGACGTAAATCTTCTCTAAAACTCATATAAAATTCAGTCATAAAGTGTCCGCCAAGAGAACGTCCCCATGAAATAGGAGCAACGTTTCCGTCTTCATCAGCGTATTCGTCCATACAAAATGCGTGGATATTTCTTGCAGAAACGTTAAATTTATTACACATTTCTGCTACTGCCGTATAAATAAATTTCCAAGAGTTAGGGAAAACGATAACCGTCTTTTTATCTTCTACGTCAGATTTATAAATCCAATTGAAAAGTTCACAAGTGATTGCACTTGATGGGTGTGGAACTACTTTAATGGTATAACCGTTTTCGTTAGTTATTTCCATTTCTTCTCTTTTAATATTTCTACAACGCTCTAAAACCGCTTTGTCTTGCGTTGGTAACCAATCACTTGGTTTAAAATCAAATAAACTACGATTCATAATTATACCTCCTTATTTACTTTCCTTTTTACTAATTTCTGCAAGAGTATCAAGCAAGCCGTCATAATCAGGAGTACTGTTAGGTATTTCAGCAACTGCTGGGCATACGTAGCACGTACCTTTATGAAGTCTCATAATAGATGCAGGATTTTCAGGACAAATAGGTCCAAACATTGCAAGGCGAAGTGTGAATTTTTGAACTGCAAAACTTCCACCGCAACCAACTAAATATTCAAGGTCAATCCACTCTTTTGAGTTCATTAAATCTCTTGGACCAACGCTAACTGCTTTTGGTGGAACGTTTGCGATATCACCAGAACAGCCGAACATACCACGAAGCGAGTCGTGTGCAATCATTTCAGGCATTGGAGTTACGAGCCTTGAACCCATTTTTAAGAATTCTTCAAGAGAATTTGCCTTAAATCCTTCTGGGTCTATTGCTCCGATACCATTTGACCAAGAAATCGCCGTATAGCAAACGTCAGCCCCACCGAGTTTATCAATTTCTTCGGAATAAGTGTTAATATTTTCATCAGTCCAGAAATGGATTTGTTCCATAGGCATACGAAGTGCTGGGTCAAGCCTTTTATAGAAATGTTTAATAAATTGACCTGAACGACTATATGGACTTTGCCATGGTGCAACCTTTCCGTCTTCATTTGCGTATTCATACAAGAAGAAAACGTGAAGATTTTTACAACTAATTTGGAATCTATTAAGTGCTTCTGCAAGACTAATAAACACCGGATTTTCAGGACTTGGAATAATTATTACAAGTTTTTCATTTTTAACGTTTGAAAGTTGAATTCTGTGCATTAAATCCGTTGCGAAGTAATTTTGTACTTCATTTACAACTTTTAATTCAAATTCAGGGTTTTCAAAATTTTTACCTTGAAGCGCAACAACGTCATAGTTAACGACTTTGTCTAAAAGTTCCCTATCTTGAATAGGCAACCACTCTGCTGGCGCATATTTAAAACTACTAGTAAATGCCATTTTAATCTCCTATATTATTTAATTTTTTTGACTTTTTAGTCTATAAACGTATTATAACAAATATTATAAAATATTTCAACAATAAAATTGCTTTAAATTGGTAAAATATTGCTTTTTTTAATAAAATTTTTTAAAAATAACCCTCGTTAATGTTGACTTTGTGCTTAACACGGCTTATAATTAAAAAAATTGGAGTTGTTATGATATTTTTTGAACCGTCATTTAAACATTTTAAAAATAACGATTATTTTATTTCGCCGTATAAACACGGCTCATCGCTACATTTTCATAATGAAATAGAGTTTATGTTCATATTAGAAGGCTCGCTTGAAGTTAGCCTTAACGGAAACGTAGTAGTGGCTAACGAAGGCGATTTAGTAGTTGTTAATAAAGCGGTAGTGCACTCGTCTAAAATAAAAAATAGACCCGCAAGTTATTTCGTTTTAATGATTAGTGAAGACTTTTTTAAACTTTCTAATTTATACCCTAAAAACACCTATTTAAAAACTTTAATAACAAGTGAGACGGTAAAAAAAATATTTAATAGCATAATTAAAGAATACAATAAAAAAGACGAGTTTTCAAACGTATCCAACGTATCTAATATAATAAATTTATTCGTTCATTTAAATAGGAACTATACCTCAACTCCATCGGTAGACCAAATTTTTGAAACGAAGAAAATTTTACTCGTTAAAAACACCATTAATTATTTGCAAAATAATTTTAAAGAAAAACTAAATATAGAAAAAATAGCAAACGCTTTATATTTTAGCAAAAGTTATATTTGCCACACCTTTAAAGAAATCACGAAACTAACTATCGTTGACTATTTAAACGTAATAAGGTGTCAAAACGCAAAAACCATGATTTTAAACGATTATTCTATTACCGACACCGCTATTGAGTGCGGTTTTTCCGAACTTTCTTACTTTTCAAAAGTTTTTAAAAAAACCATGGGCGTTTTGCCTTCGCAAATAGTTAAAAATAACGACTAATAATAAACCCCTGAACTCGTGAGTTCAGGGGTTTTATTTTTATTCTTTAACGGTATGGGCTATATACGTAAGGTGGTCGCCAAGTCTTTCTAAATTTGAAACTAAATTAATAAATATACTACTGCTTTCAGGCTTGGTTTTTCCTAAATTAAGCCTTTCAATATGTTCTTCAATTAAAGACTTTCTCATATTATCTATTTCTTCTTCTACGTTATCTACTTTTTCTAATAGTGAAACTTCGTTTTCTAATATAACTAATTTGGTTAATTTATGTAGTTCGTTAATTTTTATAGCCATAACATTGATTTTTTCTAAAACTTCGCTTGAAATTATTATATCGTCTGAAACTTCTTTTTTGGTATATTTTATAAAGTTATCGGCAATTTCAGAAATTCTCATAACGTCTCCAATATTATTGTGCATATCGGAAATTATTTCTTCTTCTTTTTTCGTGTTTGTGTTTGCCGAAGTTTTTATTAAATAATCGGCTATTGCTTTACTTAATTCGTTTGAGTCCGCAATTAAGTTTTTAGGATTATCTAAACCTGAAACTTTTCTTTCCGTAAAACATTTGTACGCACTATTAAATGCGTCCATAGAAACGTCTGAAAGTCTTACTAATTCCTTTTTGATTTGTTCAAGTGCCAAAGACGTTGTTGAAAGTAATCTGTCGTCTAGATTACAAGTAATTTTTCTTTCGTCTTTATCCTTTATAAGCAAGGTTGCAACCTTTACGAATAAACTTGTAAACGGCATAAAAATTATAGTACAAGCAAGGTTGAAAAAAGTGTGGAACATCGCTATTTGCGTTGCATAACTTCCTTTAAACCAAAGCCCGAAAGTCATATTCATAAAGTCTTTCCATATAATTAATACGACAAAGAATATAAGCGAGCCCACAGTGTTAAACAACAAGTGAATTAAACTTGCTCTTTTTGCGTTTGCTCCCGCTCCTATTGAAGACATTAAAGCCGTTACGCAGGAACCGATATTCGTACCTAAAATCATATATAAAACGGAGTTTCCGCCCCTTCCAAACACAAATCCTGGAACGGCTGCCAAAGTAATTATTACGGACGTGGTTGCCGAACTTGATTGTGCAAGCGCCGTTACTAATATACCTATAAATAATAGTAAAAACGGGTCGTCAACCACTAAAAATAAGTTCATTAAAATAGGTTTTATCACTTCGTTTGACATAGCGTTTTTCATTAACTCTAAGCCTATAAAAATCAAACTTAAACCGGCTAATATAAAGCCTACTTTTTTAACGCTCTCTTTTTTCCAAACCATAGTCATCATAATTCCTATTAGGGAAAGGGCTTGAACGTATTTTGTAAAGTCAAATTGTTGAAGTGATGCGATATGAGCGGTAATCGTAGTACCGATATTAGCACCCATTATCATTGAAGTTGCTTGATACAAACTCATAGCGCCAACGTTAACGAAACCTACGATTAAAACGGTTGTAACGCCCGAACTTTGAATAATTGCGGTGGTGGTTGCGCCTATACCAATATTAACGAGTTTGTTGTTTGCAGTTTTTTTGAATAATTGCTTAATGCTACTGTTTGCAAGTTGTTCAATATTAGACGAAAGCAAATGAACGCCGACTAAAAATACGCCTATACCTGCAAATAATTCAATAATTTTTATAAAAATTTCCATAAGTCTAACTTCCTTGGTAAAACGTAAACTAAAATAAAAGGCCTAGCCAAATTTAATACCTAAATTTGACTACGCCTATTTTTTAAAATTGTTTTGCTAAAATAGATACCATTTTCATATCTACTTTTCCTTGATAATTTAATTTAAAATGTTTCATAATAGATGGAAGAGTTTTGTCTTGCAAAGAATTGATTATTTCTTTAACTTCTTCTTCTGAAAGCATTTTTGGTAAATACTTTTGAATAATTTTTATTTGATTATCTAAACTTAAAACGTTTTCTTCTCTACCTGCTTTTAAAAAGCCTTCTCTTTCTTCAATAAGTTCTTTTTCTGCCTTTTGAAGTAAAGTGTTAATATCGCTTTCTGAAACTTCTTCGCCTACTGAACGCTTTTCAATAGTTAAATTCATAATTTTAGTGATTATTACGTTAAGGCCACTAACGGCGTCTTTATCACGAGATTTCATCGCTTCAACTTTTTCTTTTTTAAAATCGTTTAACGTCATTTTATTTTAACTCCTTAATATAATTTATTGCGTTTTCAAACGGAGAAGAGTCAATTTCTTCAATTCTTCCGCTTTCAATTAATTCAACGTTTTTAGGATTAAGCGGAATTTCCGCTAAAACCTTCAACCCGTATTCGTCTGCAATTTTTTGAGTTTTACTTTCGCCGAAAAGTTTAACCTTCTTACCGCAATCTTCACAAACGTAATAACTCATATTTTCAACTATTCCAAGTACGGGAATATTCATCATATTAGCCATATTTATAGCCTTTTTAACTATCATTGAAACTAAATCTTGCGGAGTCGTTATAACGATAATTCCGTCTATTTTAAGGCTTTGAAATACCGTTAAAGGCACGTCGCCCGTTCCTGGTGGCATATCAATAAACATTATATCGTTTTCGCCCCATAAAACGTCGGTATAAAATTGTTTTACGACGGCTGAAATTACAGGCCCACGCCAAACGACAGGCTTGGTTTCTTCTTCTAATAAAAGATTTATTGACATCACTTTTATTCCACTTTTCGTAGAAACGGGAATTAAACCTTCTTCCGAACCTATTGCCCTATCCTTACTTGAAAATGCAAAGCATTTAGGAATTGAAGGTCCCGTTATATCCGCATCCATTATAGCGGTTTTTAGTCCCAATTTATTTGAAGTGATAGCAAGCATTGAAGTTATAAATGATTTTCCTACTCCGCCTTTTCCACTAACTACGGCTATCGTCTTTTTAATTTTAGTGGTTTTATGTGGCGTAATTATAAAATCTTTTCTTTCCTTGCAGTCCTTACTACAACTTGAACAATCGTGTGTACAGTCGCTCATTCTTACTCCTTTTTATCTCGTAATTCTAATTATATTATATAATATAATGAAAAATATGTAAACTTTTTGACTTGAAAAATAATTTTTTTATTTTATCTTTTTGTATTGCCTTTAATACTTTTTTTTGATATAATATTTCTATTAATTGTTTTAGGAAGTACTAATGATGCTTTTAGGTTTTGACAGTCAAAAATATCTCTCAATCCAAACGGAAAAAATATTAGAAAGAATAAACGAGTTTGGTGGGAAATTATATCTTGAATTTGGTGGCAAACTCTTTGACGATTTTCACGCTTCAAGGGTATTGCCTGGCTTTGCTCCTGACAATAAAATTAAGATGCTCACTCAACTTAAAGATAGGGCTGAAATAGTTATTGTAATTAACTCGCTGGATATTGCTAAAAACAAAGTTCGTGCAGACCTTGGAATTACTTACGACGTTGACGTTTTAAGGCTTATTGACGTTTTTAGGGATTACGGACTTTACGTTGGTAGCGTAGTTTTATCTAAATTTGAAAACAATAACGAACTTGCTAAAAAATTCAAAAAAAGGCTTGAAAAATTAGGGCTTAAAGTCTATATTCACTATCCTATTGCAGGTTATCCAACCAATATTAAACACATTATTAGTGATGAAGGTTATGGAAAAAACCAATACATTGAAACCACGAGGGATTTAGTAGTTGTTACCGCGCCTGGTCCAGGTAGCGGAAAAATGGCTACTTGTTTATCAAACATTTATCACGATTTCAAAAGGGGAATTAAATCGGGATACGCTAAATACGAAACTTTCCCTATTTGGAATTTGCCTTTAAAACACCCCGTTAACGTTGCTTACGAAGCGCCTACTGCCGACCTTAACGACGTTAATATGATAGACCCTTGGCATTTACAAAGTTATGGCAAAACCGCCGTTAATTATAATAGAGACGTTGAGATTTTCCCCGTTTTAAACACTTTGTTTGAGAAAATTATGGACGTTTCACCTTATAATTCCCCTACTGATTTTGGGGTTAATATGGCAGGATACGCTATTTGTGATGACGAAGTTTGTCAAAACGCTTCAAAACAAGAAATTATTAGAAGATATTTTAAAGCACTTGAAAACGAAAGAAGAAATAACTCTGAACCTTTTGAGTCTGATAAAATTCTTTTACTTATGAATAGTTTAAACATTTCTATAAAAGAAAGGAAGGTTTTCGTTGCTTGTATGGAAAAGCAAAGGAAAGAAAAAGTGCCTTGTTGTGCAATTGAACTTTCTGACGGGAAAATTATTACGGGTAAAACTTCTAAATTGTTTGAAAGCCAAAGCGCTATGATTTTAAACGCTATTAAGTATTTAGCAGGAATTGACGACGACGAGAATTTATTATCTCCTGAAACCATAGTTCCAATAACTGAATTAAAGGTTAACTATTTAGCAAGTTCTACCCCAAGATTACATATTGACGAAACGCTTATAGCCTTATCTTCAAGTTGTGCTACGAACGAAAATGCACGAGAAGCAATTAAACAACTTCCAAAACTTAAACACGCACAAGTTCACTCGTCTATTATGCTCCCGCATATTGACTCTAAAATGCTTAGAAAATTAGGCGTAAATTTAACTTGCTCTCCCGTTTATGAAGATAAAGTTCCTAAAATTATTACCGATTAAAATTAAATCGCCCAGACCTAAACTTAAAAATTTAGGCTTGGGCGTTTTTTATAAAAACTTTTTCAAGTTTTCTTCGTATTGTTCTTCCAAGGTTTTTAGCCTTTCTGCAAATTCTAAAATCTTTTTATCCGTGCAAGTAGGACTATTTAAAATTTTGCAAAGTTCAGTTATTCCCATAACCGTTCCTTTAACCATAATTTGTGCGATGTGTTCTTTACTATCGTCCATCATAGTATTCATTTTAATACCAGACGTCATAAAAGCCTTTTTAATTGCTCCAACGTCTTTAATTTCGTAGCCTTTTTCCTTCATATAACAAGTAATTTCAGTTATAAATTTTTCATACCCGTCGTATTGAGTTAAAATTTCCTTTTTAAGTTCAGGCTCAAAAGTTTCGTCAACCACCTTTGAAATTGATAATAACGCCACGCTTGCGTTCCTATAAATCTCGTTAATAGTATCTAAATTAACGTCTTTTTCTAGCATAAAATCCCTCCTTTTTTTAATTTTATTTGCCTATATAAAATAGTTTATCCCCATTAAAAAAATGTATGCAATTTAGTTGACATTTTATTAAAAAAAGGGTATTCTATTAAGGAACCGCTCGGAAAAGGCTTAAAAAAGCGTGTTGATTCACCGCCTTTATTATTGTTTCGGCGAGATTATTTAGGAGGTACATTAAGGTATGTACGCAATTATTGAAAACGGCAATAAGCAATATAAAGTTGCAGTAGGCGATACTGTTAAATTTGAAAAACTTAACGCCGAAGTTGGTCAAACGGTAGAATTCAACGTTTTACTCGTTTCTAACGAAAAAGGTATCAAAGTAGGCAAGAACGCATCTGCGTTCAAAGTAAAAGGCGAGGTATTAGCACAAGACAAGATGAAAAAAATCATCGTCTTCAAATACAAAGCCAAGAAAAATGAAAGAAAGAAACAGGGACATAGGCAACCGTTTACTGCCGTTAAAATCACTGAAATTTCTAATGGCAAGGAGGAATAAAATATGATGTTTTTATTAAAATTATTTGCTCATAAGAAAGGTGTTGGTAGTAGTAGAAACGGTCGTGATAGTGCCGCTAAAAGACTTGGTATTAAACGTGCCGATGGTCAAAAAGTTTCTGCTGGCTCTATTTTGGTTAGACAAAGAGGTACTAAGTTCTACCCTGGAAACGGCGTAGGCATTGGTAAAGACGATACTTTGTTCGCTACCGTTAGTGGCGTAGTTAGATTTGAAAGAGTTGGTAAAGACCGCAAACAAGTTTCAGTTTACGAAGCGTAAAACAAAAAAATATCTCAAAGTCAGTTGACTTTGAGATTTTTTTTATCCTAAAAAATTTTTAATTAGCCTTTTTTTGATAGTAAGATAAATTTTTAATAAGTTTAGTTATTTTTTCAGATAATATTAACCTTTCTTCATTTTTAGGTTGTCTGTCTACGAAATTAAGCAAATAAACTTCTAAATCTTCTACTTCTTTATAATCTAATTCGTTAAGATTATAACTTTTTAACTGATTTATTAAACTTTTAACCGCAGAAACGTTTATATATTCATTTTCAATATAACTTTCTTCTTTTAAATTCTCTATATAATCTATCGCCTTTTTAACGTTTTCGCCATATCCTATAAAATCTTCACTGCAATCAACTTTTTTAGCCTTTTTTATTTCATTTTTGCTTTTTTCTTTGCCGTTTATCAGTTTCAATAAGGTTGATAGGCTAGTTAAAATTACGAAAAAGCAAAAACTAAACGTAAATACGCTATTATAGTCAACGAAAAACTTTTTAACGTTTACGCTTTCACAAACGGCTAATAACGTAGAGATTAAAAATAAAGAAACGCAAAACTCTTTATACCAATCTAAATCTCTTTTAGTTCTTTTTATTATTAAAATTATTAATTCAATAATAAAAAACAACACCACGGATAAAACGCAAGATAAACAAACGTATCCTAAATATTCACTTAAAAACAATCCTTTTAAAAAATCTAAACTTTCAATAAATATATTTTCCATATATAAATTATTGAAAGGTTTTTTCATTTTTAAACGTTAACGTCAATAATTTTTTCTTGTAAAATATTTATAAGTATTACCCTTTCAACTTTTATTTTTAAAATGCTTTCTATTGCGAGTTTATAAAGTTGCATTTGCTTTTTATATTTCTTTATAATATCTTCTTCGCTTATTATAGTTGAAAGTTTATAATCAATTAAAGTTGCTTTATCGTTTTTTATTAAAATGCAGTCTATAATACCCTGAACTAAAATTTTCTCGTTAGAGTTTTCATAATTTAAAAATTTGCTATCAACGAGTTTGCAAAATTTTTGTTCCCTTAAAACTTTTGCTTCCTTAAACTCACTAAATATAGGCATACTTAATATGCTTTTTAGTTTTTTATCATCAAGCATTAAATATTGCTCGTTGGTAATTAATTCTTTTTTTAAAAATTCCTTTTTCTCTTTTTCAACGTTTAGTGCGTCCATTTTAGAAAGTTGTAAAAACCTATGATACGCCGTTCCTAACTCGCTGTTAGATTCGCCGAAAATAGTGGTCGTTTCAAAATATTCCTCGTGACTGTTTGCTTCGGAAACGGAACTTTTAATTGGCAATAAAACGTCGCTTAAATAAGGATAAACAAAATTTAAATTTTCTCTTATTTGTTTAGATAATAAAGTGTCTTTTAATTTTCCAACTATTACTTGATTTTTACTAGTTGGAATTAATTTTATTAATTCACTTTTTTTATGCTCAACTATTTGTGCGTCTTTTTTAGACAAGAAGGAAATAGGATTTTTTGCGTTAAACACTTTTTCTAAATCCCTTTTTTCTTCTAATTCGGTTTCGCCTAAAATTAAATGTAGTTCACATTTTGCCCTAGTGAACTCAACGTATAAAAGCCTTGCTTCTTCTACGCTGTGATTAAGTTTATACTCTAATCTAATCTTTTCTCTTAACGAATTTTCGCTAACGCTCATATTTTCGTGTATATAAGACTTTGGAATAGCACCAAATTTTTCACTTAATAATACGTTCCCCTTAATATCTTCCGTATTAAAGTTTTTATTAAGCCCCGTTAAAATAACCAAAGGAAATTCCAAGCCTTTTGAAGCGTGAGCCGTCATTATTTTAACGGTGTTTTCTCCAAACGCTTCTGAAACACTTATTTTTTCTATAAATTTAACAATATATTGATTAAACTCTTTTATCTTCATCTGTTTATTTTGCGAGCAACTCTCATAAATTAGTTTTTCAACTCTTTTAAGTTTTGCTTCGCCGTTTTCAGAAGATAAAAGTTTAACGTCCCACTTGGTTTTGTTAATTATTCTATTTAAAACTTCGTGCGCAGGAGCAAATTCAGATAAAAGCCTAATTTCTTCAAAAGATTCTAGGAAATTTTTAACCTTTTTAGCCAAATTAGAGTTTTGTTTAGAAATTTCTTTTACGCAAGCGTAAAATGATAATTTTCTATCATTATCACCCCTTATTAAAGCGAGTTCGTTTTCTGTAAAATCGTATAAATTTAACATCGTGCTAGCAAGCGGAATATCTTGATTAGAAACACAAATTAAGGATATTAAATTTAGTAAAACTTTAATTTCTGGATATTCGCTTATACTCATTTTACCACTTGAAGCAACGGGAATTCCGTATTCCACTAAACAAGCGGTTAATTCTTCGGTATAAGAAGAAAGCGACCTTACTAAAATGCAAATATCTTTATAATCGTATATTTTAAGTCTTTTTTCTTTGTCTTTTTCCTTAATATCGTAATAAGACTTTTTAAAAACGTAATCGCTAATTAATTTAGCAATTACTAAATGCTCGCAATTTTTATCTTTGGATTTTACAAATTTATCACTATCTTTTACCGAATACACTCCCCTATCTTCAAAGAATTTTTCTTTTGGTAAGGTAGAAAGGTCGTTTATTATTTGATGATAGTTTACAACCCCTTTAAAGTCGCCGTAAAGATTTCCGTAAACCATAGGATTATCGTTATAATCCATACCGCAAAAATCCTTGGTGAAAATTTCGCCAAACACTTTATTTACGGTTATAATAATATTTTCGGCGCTTCTAAAATTGCAGTCTAACGATATTGCCTTTTCGTTAACGCTTAATTTTTCTTTCTTAAATTTAAGATATTTATCGTTAAAGAATTTAGGATTACAACCCCTAAACGCATAAATACTTTGTTTGCTATCGCCCACCTCAAAGCAGTTGTTTTGAGTTAAAAGCAAAATTAATTCTTCTTGTTTTGCGTTTACGTCTTGATATTCGTCTACAAAAATATAATCGTAAGAATCTTGAACGTTTTTTCTTATTTCGTCGTCTTGTAAAAGTTTTAAGGTTAAAGATTGCAAGTCTTCAAAGTCAACGCAACTATTTTCAGTTTTAAGTTCATCGTATACGCTAATATAGGCGTTTAATAATTTAAATAACTTTTTTGCTATATTATACGCCGAATTTAAATTGTTTATTTTACCTTGATTTTCTTCTTTATTTAAAGGATTGTCATTTTGACTTTTTTTATAAAAGGCTATTTCGTTTTCAAAGTTCTGAATAGTTATTTCTTCTAAATCTTGCGTGTTTTTAAACCTTTGAGTATAGTTTTCAAGTTTGAAAATTATGTTTTTTAAGGCTAAATCCGTTCTCTTTTTTCTATATGTTGACAATAAAAAGAAAAAGTCTTCATCACTACTTTCGTAAAGTTTTTCAAACAAAGTATCAAGTGCTTGCCTTTTTAACTTTTCCGACTTTTTTTCATCAATAATTTCAAAATTAGCGTCAAGAGACAAACGATAAAAATATCTTCTTAATAAATTTGAGCAAAAAGCGTGTATGGTGTTGATATCTGCAACGCCTACTTTTGAAATTTCTTCTTTAATTTTAGGATTATTCGTTTGGTTATATTCGTTAATTAAGGCTTTTTTTAGTTTTTCCTTCATCTCGCCTGCGGCAAGATTAGTAAAGGTCATCGCCAAAATTCTATCAACGGGAACGTTTTCTTTTGTAACTAGCCTTATTATCCTTTCTATTATAACGTGTGTTTTGCCAGAACCCGCAGAAGCGGATACGAGAGCGGAGCCTTTATTAAAGAAAACGCAATCTTTTTGAGAAGCGGTTAAATTTTCATACCTTTGCATCTTCTTTACCCCCTTGTTCTTTTTTAACGGCGTTAATTATAGTTGAACTTTTAACGTTCTTTTCCTTTCTTTCTTTATTAGAATTATCTGAACTTTCATCGTTTGAGTTTTCACCACTATTAAAAAACCCACACATAGCGTTGAAGTTACAATACTCGCAACTTCCCTTATACGGCGACGGCTTAACGTAGCCTGACGTAAATTCTTCTAATCCCTTTTCTGAAATTTTTATTGCATACTTTAAATATGCGTCCATTTCTTCCCTTTGTAAAATTGGAGAATTTGCATACGCATTATTATCGTTTTTGAACCTTATACCCGTAGATTTTGATTTTTTATTTAGAATTGCATCTTTATCGGTTGCTGAAAAAATTTCCGCATCGTTTAGGGTTTTTCCTTGCATTTTGTATGGGTACTCGTCCTTTTCAATAAACTCGTCGTTTATTTTAAAATAATAAGCACCGCTTAAAGATAAGCCTTCTTTTAAAAAGGCGTTCATATAAAGGTATAGTTGTATTTTATTACCCGTATAAAAATTTTCGTCAATAGGCTTTATTGAACCCGTTTTATAGTCAATAACTCTAAGGCTGTTTTCGTATTTATCTATTCTATCAACCTTTCCCCTTAATTTAAAATCTCCACTTTTATTCTTTAAAATTATCGGCTTAAACTTAGAGTTTTCATCAAAAGTTTGTTCAAGTAAGTAAGGTTTAAATAAAGAGTTAGATAATTGTTTATAGTTTTCGTAGCACACCCTTTTACTCTCGCTTAAAAGAGCCTTTTTTACGTAGGCAAATTTAAAATTATTTGTTAAACTTTTATATTCTTTTAACTTCAAAATTTCTTCAAAAATTTCCTCAACTAATTTATCCGAACTCTCTTCCGAATTAATTTCGTTAATTCTAGATACGTATTTTTCCATTATCAAGTGAAGGAAATTACCCGTTTCAAAAGGCTTAATTTCGCCCGTTTCAGTATCTTTTAGCCTTAATACGTTTTTGGCGTAATTTGAATAAGGACAAGCAAAATAATTTTCTAAAACGGTAGCCGAAATATTTTTATCGTTGAAATTTTCAACTAAATTTTTATCTATATAGTCTTTATTTTCGTCTTTTTTAGTAAGAATATAGTCAACTTGTGGCTTTAAACCCTTTAAATTTTCCGTTTCAATCGCAGAATAAAAAGACGCAACTTCTAAATTGGTTTTAACGTCGCCACTTTTATATAGATAAGAGTTAGTTGCAATTTCTCTTAAAGAAGAACTTTCGTTAAAATATTTTAAGGCCGTTTTCATTACTTCTTCGTTGCCTTTTAACAAAGAGTTTTTGATATGATTTAAAGTTTTTACGTTAAAAATTGATTCTACGTACTTTATAATTTCGCTTCTTGGGTTTTCTTTGCCGTTAATGGTCGTGTTAGAACAAGAAACTTTAAGTTTTTCGTTAAAGGAAATTAACGATAAACAAACGTTTTGCCTTTCCCTTAAATTTACCACCCTAATTTTGGGCTCAACAACGACTTTAAAACTATCAAGTTCATAAAGGTCGCTATCAGTTAGTAAAGCGGTATCGCTTTGAGAAAAAGGAATTTCGCCGTTTAAACCTATTGCATATAAAATATCAGCGTTTTTTATCTTAACGTCTTTTATGCTACCAACGTAAACGGCGTCGTTATAAATTGGAATTGAGCCTATCGTAGTAGCCGTAGTTCCGCAAGATAAAACGCTTATAAAATCGGTAACGGAAATGGTTATGCCTGAAAGCAAAACCTTTATTTCGTTTAATATATTATCAAATTTTTCATACGCCTTTTCGTTGTATAAATAATATTCTTTTGCATTTATTTTTTTAAGTCTTTCACTTAAACTTTCTAAATTTCGTTTTATGCCGATAATTTCAAAAGCCTTTTTTATATTATCAACGAACTTGTCTGCCGTTTGAGTTTTTTCAAATAATCCGTATAACTCAAACGCCGTTTTTCTTAATTTTTCAAACTCGTTAATTTTTTCGTCGTCATCTTCAAAAGGACTTTTTAAACAACTTCTATTTAGCGAGTATTTAAGCACGTATTCAGTTAAATCGTCCGTTAAACTTCTATCTTCTGAAAATAAAGGATTAGATATAAAATTTATAAATTCTTCTCTATTAAAACCGCTTTTTATAAGTTCAAGATAGGCTAAAACAAAGTCGCAAATAGGATGCTCGGATAAAAGCCTATTTTTATCAACGTAATAAGGAATATTATATTCGCTAAAAACCTTTTTAATAATTGGAACGTAACTATCTATATCTCCAACGGTAATTGATAAATCTTTAAACCTTTTTTTACCGTTTTTAACTTCTAATAAAAGGTCTCTTGCCACGTTTTCAACTTCTTCATTTGGCGAATAACTTTCAAATAAACTTACGTTTTCGGTGTTAAATTTAGTAAAGTTTCCACTAAAAACCTTTGGATTAAATAAATAGTTTTTTAAAATAGTAGCATCTTCGTTTAAATTAAAATCTTCAAAAGTTTCACTGCTGTTTTTTATAATATTTAAAAGTTTATTTGAAATTTCGCCCGTGTAAAATTCGCCGTTTTTATCATTTACAACTACGGCGTCAATCTCTTTTGCTAAATCGCTTAAAAGGCTAAAAATCTCTGCTCTTTGCTTGGTTATAGTTGAAAAACCTACTAATAAAACGTAGGAATTTTTTAAAGTTTCGTCTTCTTTTAACAACTCTACCATTGTAGACAAATAATCGTTGCTATCAAGAAGTGCGTTCTCTTTTAAATATTCTTCGTACTTTTTATAAATTAAGTAAATATCTTGAATTTTTTGAGATAACGAAAAAGATAGAAACTCTTTTTTGTTAGAAATTATTTCAAGTAAGTCTTCAACGCTTATTTTCGCACTTTTAAGTTGAGAAATAAGTTCGTATAAGGTTATTGGCAAGTTTGGTTTTAATATTGAGTTTTTAAAACAATTAAACTCGTTTTTGTTTTCTATTATTAATTTTCTAACCGCCATTGAAGAAGATTCTTTTGACAAAACGCTTCTTTCAGCCTTTTTAGAAGATACGTATCTTTTAAAGGTGCAAACGTCAATATTCATAAACCCGCCGTCTAATAAATTAGCGATTTCAATTTCTAAACTAAGCGTAATTTTATCTTCACAAAAAATTATAACGTTTTCAAATTCTTTACTTTTTTTAGACGCTAACAACGCAGACTTTTTTATGCAATTTGAAATCGTTTGAGTATTGTAAATTATCATAAGCCCCCCCTTTTTTAAGATTATATCCTCTTATATGGACAAACGTGTGTCAAATAATTATATAATAATTATAACATAAACAAAATATATTCTCAAATGTTTTTACATTTTTTAAATAATGTGTTATACTATTAAAAAACTTAAATTTGGGTGGAATAATGAAAAAATTTTTACTTCCTTTATTAATTTTTATTCTTTCATTAACGTTTTTAACGGGTTGTGGCACTTCTTCTTACAATTTTGATAGTGCGTATTGGCAACAAGATACTACCGCTCCGCTTGAAAACGTGAACGAAGTTTCGGTTTATGACGTTAAGGTGGTTTCACAAACGTTATCTGATAAAACTATTGTAAAAAACGATTCAGTTAGTATGGTTATTACAAACGGAACTTACACTACGGCGTTAAAAAACACTACTTATAAAGAAACTGCTTGTTACGAGTATAAAACGACTTTAAGTTTACAAGGCTATTACGAGTTTGATGATAAGAAAGAAGAATTTAACGATAATTTTACTACGATTTCTTATTTTAAACCTTATTCAAGCAATTTTGCTCCTATTGAAAGCAGTAAATCTTCTACTTCTAACACCATTTACTACAATGGCGAACTCGTTAAATTTTCTTACGAATATAAAATTACGTATAGCGGAAGCAACGCAAAAACTTCTTACACGAGATACGATAAAGACGGAAAGGAAGAAGAAAAAAAGAATAAGAGTTATAGCGATTTAAAAGACGGAACTTATATTGATAACGACTTATTACTTTTAATGCCAAGAACTATTAATTTAAAAAATTCCGTTAGCCTTTCTTTTTCTACGGTTGACGTTGTTAGACAAAGCAAAGTTGGTATGAGTTATTCTGGCGGTAAAAACAACGTTAAAGTTTTAGAGGGCTTTAAATATTCAAATAGAAACAGCGAAATAACTTCTAACTTGGAAGTTAGTCAAATTAAAATTAGCATCACCGATACGTTTACGGGAACGCCTATTGAAAGTTATTACGCTTTAAACACAACTGATAGTAAAGATAATAGGCAAAGATTAATTAAGGCTTATACGCCTTTAAACGATAGTTTAGGATATTTAGAATACACCTTAACTTCCGTTAATTATTAAAAAACAAAACTTCCAAAAGTTTACCTTTTGGAAGTTTTTATTATACTCAAAAATGAGTATAATATATTAGAAATATTACAAAATAATTCTTTACAATTTACTCAAAACATGTTATTCTATTATAAAATAATATTTTTGTTTAGGAGAAATTATGCTTAATCACAAAATAAAAGAAACTTATGGTAAAACCGATTGGTTTAGATTAGATAGGTTTGGAATGTTTATTCATTTCGGGCTTTATTCTTTACCTGCAAGGCACGAGTGGATTAAAACTATGGAAAAGATTAAAGACGAAGATTACGACAAGTATTTTAACCACTTCAACCCTGACCTTTTTGACGCAAAAGAGTGGGCTAGAAAGGCAAAAGAAGCAGGTATGAAATACGCAGTTTTAACTACTAAACACCACGAAGGTTTTTGCTTGTTTGACTCAAAATATACCGACTATACCGTTATGAACACTCCATACGGAAAAGACATCGTTAAAGAATACGTTGACGCTTTTAGAGCAGAAGGTTTAAAAATTGGTTTATACTATTCTTTAATTGACTGGCATCACCCTGATTTCCCTATTGATACTATTCACCCAAGGCGTGACGATGGTGAAGAACTTGAAAAAGGCAGAGATATGAAAAAATATGCCGAATATATGAGAAATCAAGTTGAAGAATTAATGACCAATTACGGAAAAATTGATATTTTATGGTTTGACTTTACATACCCTAATCCAGACCCTGTTAAAATCCTTGGCTTTGATAAAGCCCACCCAGCACCAGACCCAAATAAAAAACCTTGGATGAAAGGGGACGGCGGAAAGTGTAAAGACGATTGGGAAGCAGAAAAACTTATAAGTTTAGTTAGAAAATATCAACCTGATATTATTATTAACAATAGAACGGGTATTCCGCAAGACATTTTCACTCCTGAACAATCAACTCCTACAAGTTGGATTAAAGACGTTGAAACGGGCGAATATTTAAATTGGGAAGTTTGCCATACTTTTTCTGGTTCTTGGGGTTATTTTAGAGATGAAATGACTTGGAAATCTCCTAAAATGCTTATAGACACTTTAATTCAAACGGTTGCTTACGGCGGAAACCTTATAATGAACGTTGGCCCTACTTCAAGGGGATACTTTGATAAACGTGCTGACGATGCTTTAAAAGTTTACGCTGATTGGATGAAATATAATTCTCGTTCAATTTACGGCTGTACTATGGCAGATAGTTGTTTTAAAGCCCCTACTAACACCTTGTTAACTCAAAGTGAAGACGGAAAAAGGCTTTATATCCACCTTATAAATTATCCTTTTGCATCTTTACAAATGGACGATTTGTGCGGAAAAATTGAATACGTTCAATTCTTGCACGACGGCAGCGAAATTTTATACACCGAAAATAACGGAACGCTTAAATTTGCTTTACCTGTCGTTATGGCTCAAACGATTAACCCTGTTATTGAAGTATTCTTAAAAGACTAATTTTAAAACAAAATTAAAGACTAACGAAATTGTTTTCGTTAGTCTTTTTTTAAATTTTTTAATTAGTTTTAGTTATATTAAAACTCGCTATTTAATCTTTTATAAACTCTACTACGTCTTCAATTTTACAATCTAAAAAAACACAAATTCTATCAAGTGTTTTTATTTCAATATTTTGATTTGCCCTTAATCTGCGAATAGTTTTACTATCTATACCACACTCTTCTCTTAATTTATAAGTTGAAACGCCTTTTTTATCCATCGTTAAAAATAATCTATCAAATTTAAACATTTATTACCCCCCAAGTATTGACAATTTATATTATGGGGGTTATAATCTTTTTTATTAAGGGGATATAATCCCCATTTTAAAATGTAGGAGATTTTCTATGGAATTATTTAAAGAATTATTAATAAGCGGTTTGCAAAATAAAATTTACGAGTTTGATTTTATAAATGATAAAACCTTAAAAGAAATAGTAGAAAATCAATGCTATAAAGCGTTATTACAAATTAAACAGACTCTTGAAGATGAAAAATTATCAGACCAAGACTGCTTTATTAAAATTGAAAAAATTTTATGCGTATTAGAAGAAAACGGAGTTTTTTGTAGCAGGCATGATTTTGGCTAAAATTTTATTGAGTTATTTAACATTTATATATTAAAAGACTAACGAAATCATTTTCGTTAGTCTTTTTTTATTCGTTTATTTTTTTAGTTGTTCCCTTAACATAGAAGTAGAAACTTCTTTCGTGTAAGGCAAGAAAACAACTTCTATATCTAAACCCTTTTCTTTAAACGCTTTTTCCGTTTCTTTAAACCTTTCAGACCCCTTCCAATCGTCGCCGGCAAACAAAACGTTATAATTAACTTTTTCGTGTGCTAAAACCTTGTCTACGGTTTCTTCGCTGTTTATTAAGAAGGCGTCGTCAACACATTTTAAAGCCTTAACTATTCTAAGCCTATCCTTTTCATTAATTACGGGGTCTTTTTGCTTATAGGTTCTAACGTACTCGTCGTCACAAACACCAACTATTAAATAGTCACATTTTTCTTTGCACCTTTCAAAAAGATTTAAATGACCTACGTGGAATAAATCGTATACTCCACAAGTGTATCCAATTTTCATAAATTTCTCCCCTTTTAAGTTAATTATAGGCTTAACAAAACCCCGTTTAACCTTAAATGTGTTTAGCGTTTGCTAAAAGATATTTTTCTGCTTCGGTTGACCAAATTCCGTTGTTTTTATCACAAATATCTGCTAAATCTTTAAAGAATTTGTCAGTTTTTCCAAGTTCTCTAAAATCGCTAATAGCAGTCATTGGCATAGATACGTGAGTGTAAACTAATTTTTTAGCACCTTTAATGTTTGGCAAGTTTAAAGTCGTGTCAATAACTGAATCTAATCCGCCAACGTGAGAAATCATCATAGCAGGGTTAATTCTTCCCGCACTTGCTAAACTGATTGCTTCTTTCATATCGGTAGTGTTTCCGCCCGAAGTTCCCGTAATTCTATGGAAAGCGTAGTGAACGTCGTAGAAATTGAATTTTGCAGAAAAATCTTTATTAAGTGGACCTGCAAAGAAATTTAAACAACCGCCTTCGCCTAAAAGTGCGTCGCCTTGTTCAACGAGTGGAGCAACAGGTGCGTAAACGAACACGTCGTCATAACCGTTTCCACCGTTTAAAGATTTAATGTATTCTACTGGATTTTCAATTGCAGAAGTGTTTACGTATACGAGTTTAACGCCGTTTTTCTCGGCTTCTTCAACCGTAATTAAAGATGCAGCCCTATCAAGTCTTGCTTGGTCAATATCTGTAACAACCATTAGTGATGGTTTTCTATCGCAATGAATACCGTAGTCAATAGCGCCTAAACCCATTGGTCCCACACCTGCTAAAATTGCAACTGCACCACCTTCTTTAATTCCCATTACGTGAGAGTGGTTTTCGTAGCAAGAATGATAATTTTCGTGATATCCTGCAATAATACAACTCATAGGTTCAGCAAGTGATGCTTTGAAATAACTATCGCCTTCGTAAACGATTAAACAATCTTTATCCATAACTTCGTTAGGAATAATTACGTAAGTTGCATCTCCGCCAATATATTGGTAAGAATATCCTGGTGCACCCAAGCCGTTCATAACGGGTTTATAGTCTATTGCTGGTTGAATACCAAATTTTTGACCTTCTTTAAATTTATGT
Organism: Christensenellaceae bacterium; assembly: GCA_045646745.1. GTDB lineage: Bacteria > Bacillota > Clostridia > Christensenellales > Borkfalkiaceae > HGM11412. The sequence goes on along the minus strand of JAZRLL010000088.1, from coordinate 3,066 downwards.
TGCCATTTTTTACCAACTTTGAGTATATCTCCACAAAATTCGTGGCCGATAATTACAGGGTTAGTTGCGATATCGTTTGGAACTCTTTTATGCGCGCTTCCTTGTTCAACCGCTTTAAAACTTGACATACAAATACTATCTGAAACTACTTTGGCTAAAATTTCATCGTCTTTAATTTCTGGAAGTTCAAACTCTTCAAGTCTTATATCGTCTTTTGCATAAAGCCTAACTGCTTTCGTTTTCATAATTTTTCTCCTTTTTTCCATTTTAAATTACATTTGTTGTCCGCCGGTTACGTTGATTGCTTGACCCGTCATATAACTTGAATAATCAGATGCTAAAAATACCATCGCGTTTTCAATGTCTAAATATTCGCAAGAGCGTTTCATTGGCACTTGATTAAGATATTTTTCTCTTACTTGTTCTTCCGTTATACCTTGGTTTTTTGCATATTGTTTAAACAAACTATTTACCCAAAGTGGTGAATTTAATAAGTTTCCTGGACAAATACAATTTACTCTAACTCCGCTTTCAGCAAATTCCAAGGCTAAACTTTGAGTTAATCCTACGCCACCGAATTTACTTGCTGCGTATGCACCGTTTTTATTGCTACCCTTTCTGCCTGATTTACTATTAATTTGAATTATGCTTCCGCTCTTTCTTTCAAGCATTGATGGAGCAAACGCTTTAACGGTGTTAAAATATCCGTTTAAGTTGATATCGGTTACCAATTTAAATGCTTCTGGCGTTAAAGAGAAAATATCTCCGCTTTTAACGATGGCTGCGTTTGAAATTAAAATATCAACTTGACCCCATTTTTCTAAAACTGCTTTTGCTACCGCTTCGCATTGTTCGTATTTAGTTACGTCAACTTCAAAAGCGACTGCATCTTTTAACTCGGAAGCAACTTTTTTTGCACCTTCAAGATTAATATCTACTACTGCTACTTTACAGCCTTCTTTGTCTAAACGCTTTGCTAACGCTTCGCCTAAACCTTGGCTTGCTCCCGTTACAACTGCAACTTTACCCTTTAAATCCATATTCATAATTTTTTATTCTCCTAAACGTTTATTTTATCGTTTGTTTTCCAATTAAACTAAACTTTTTAATTCTTTCATTTAAATTTGGGGTTTCGGATTCTTCTTTTTGCGAAAACATACCGAATTCTATACCCTTCTCGTTAACTATATACTCGTGACCAATTAACGCCCAAGTTGAATCTATTAAGTGAGAAAATTCCTTTTCCGCTAACGCCTTACAACAGAATTGTTGGCGTGGCGAGTTAATATCTTCACCGCTAATTTCAAACATATTGTACTTTTTACAAAGTCCTTGTAATCTAATTAATTGCTCCTTGGTGTTTCTTGTTGGCATATACGCAATAGCCTTAAACCCAACCTTTTTAAGTTCCACAATTAAATCTTCAAGATAATCGTCTTCAAATTTTTGAGCCTTTTTATCCCCCGTTACAGAGTTGCCTACGTCCCCTAAATACGCGTACGCGGGAATTGCTCCAAAACTTACCGCTTTTTTAATAAAATCTTCTACGTCTGGCATTTCTTCGTCTGCATCAATATAGAAGAACTTGGTGTCCGCCTTTAATACGCCCAATAAGTCGTATAAAAAGTTAGGGTTTTCTTTGTCTAAAAGATAGCCTTTAATCTTTTCACTAACTTGTAAATTTAAGTCTTTTTCTAAAAAGTTTATAAGTTCGGGCGTTCTTGAAAAGCGATTTGCTAGTTTTACCGCCATAGCGTAAAGCAAATGCCTTTCGGTTATTGAACCGCCTTCGTTTTCTTTGGAAAGTGGCAAAACGTCTTTTTCAAAATCTAATTCAATATCAAACTTTGAGAATTTTTCGGTTATTCTTTTGCACATTAATTGATTTCTTTCGTTACGTTTTTGTCTATAAAACTCTAAATACTCATTAAACTCATCAACGTACTTTAAAGCAATTCCATGTGCCGCCATATATAAACACTCTTTTTGGTCAGGGTGATTTATTCTTCCAAAGCCCTTGTTAAATTTAGTTCTTACTTCTACGCCTACGGTTGAGCCTAAATTTAAAATTTTACACGCCTTTTTAAATTCTTTTGCTCCGGATAACGAGTCGTGGTCCATAATTCCAGCACTAGTTAGCCCTGCACTATACGCCATATACGAAGCCATCGTTGGCGAATATGGAGAAAAGGAATAAATAGTGTGAATATGGTTATTTGCATCGTTTTGCCTTGATATTGGCTTGCTTTCTTCTGATGCAATAAGTTCTTTTAAGTTCTCAATCCTTTCGCTTGAAGTTTGTGCGTTTAACTTACTTATTTTGTCTGTCATATTTATCCGTAATAATTTTAAATTTATCGTCTTTTTTATTCTAACATTACTTTTAGTAATGTTTTATTGACGTTATTTAAATTATAACTCAAAAAAAACTTGCAGTCAATCGTTTATATGTAAATATAAAAATAAATAAGGTGAGCGTTTTACCTTTAAATTTAATTATATTTATTTATTCGCCCTTTTATCTAATATAAACCCTAAAAAATAAAAATAGTTGCGTTATGCAACTATTTAAAAAATTTAATTAAATAAAACTTCCGCTTTCAAGTTTCATAAGCATAATTTCAGCACTTTTTACGTTAGTTGCAAGCGGAATATTTTGAACGTCGCAAAGCCTTAAAAGAGCCGAAACGTCAGGCTCGTGTGGTTGAGCGGTTAAAGGGTCTCTTAAAAATATAACTAAATCAAGAAGTCCTTCTGCTATCATTGAGCCAATTTGTTGGTCGCCACCTAGCGGACCACTTTTCATACGAGTAATAGGAATCCCCGTTTCACCCATAACGAGCGTTCCCGTAGTTCCCGTTGCCCATAATTTATGCTTGGATAAAACGTCTTTATACTTTATTGCGAGATTAATCATATCGGCTTTCTTTTTATCGTGTGCTATAAGTGCAATTTTCATAAATTTTCTCCTTTAATTATAATAATTATACCATATTTTAAACTAAAATCAACGCTTTATACCTTTTTTATTAATAAAACCCCTAATTTTTTTATTAGTAAAACCCC
>JAZRLL010000087.1:0-3463 GCA_045646745.1 Christensenellaceae bacterium | reverse complement strand
TTAAAAAACTTAAATTTTAGAAGTTTGCTATACCCTTCTTCCATAGCGTTTAAATTAAAATCAACAATTTCTTTAAGTTCTATTAAATCTTCCTTTACACCTTTTAACTCTAATATTTTTTCCGCTTGCGAAAAGGTTGGCGAATAATCGTAAAAAGAATTTTTTACCCTTTTTTTTATTAGGTTTTCTATTTGACTAATCACGTTATTAATTATTGGATAACAAGTAAGCATCGTTTTTGCGTAATAAGACATTTTTTATTTCTCCTTTTTAGTTTTTTTTTGCGTTTAATACTTGAATTATATCTTTTTTAAAATTTATTTTCAACCGAATATGACATTTTTGTACAAATTAATTTATTTTTAAACAAATTTATTATTTTTGCTGTCATAACACCTTGATTTAATGACTACGATAAATTATAATAACTTGTTTGCGAACATTTGTTCGTGTTTATTTTAAAAAAATATACCTGACAATTTCTGACAATTAAAAAAGAAAATTAAAAAATTTAAAATTGTGTTGAATTTTGTAGATATTATGTTATAATATATTTATTAAATATATATAGGTTTTTAAATATGAAAAAAGGTGCAATATTAACAATTTTATCACTGCTTATAACCACCCTATTTATAGGTCTTTTTTCTATAAATAAAAACGTTGTTTTAGCTGAAAGCGATAACCTGTTTGAAAGTGAATATTTTATGCCGTCTTCTCCAATTGAATTTTACGATTTGCAATCACCTATTGCAATTTCTTATTCTAGCGACGGTTTTTTAATAGTTTCCGAATACGCTCAAAGCAGTGAATTCCCACAAGACGACACAAAATCATTTAATAGATTAACAATTTTTAATCCAAAATTTGGGTATAAAACTATTAACGGATACGGCGTTTTAAACGGACATAAGAGTATTTTTTCTATAAATCAAGTTAAAAAATACGGCGATTACGTTTATTATTTGTCTGGCTCAATAATTTATAGGCTTAACGTTAATAATTTAGACGCCGAGCCTGAAAACACTCAAATTACTTCATCAACCTTTTTTGATTTTTACGATAAAACCTTAATTACAAACTCAAATAACGATATAAAACTTTATTCGGTAATTGAAGAAAACGGCGACGTTAAATTCACTTTAAACGAGAATTTATCATTTTTTACGGGTAAAACGACGCTTGGAATAATTACTGAAAATTCAGTAATTTATTACTATGATAGCAACGTAAACACCCTATTTTCTTACAATGACGGCTCTCAAACTAAAAAAGAAATTGCAGTTATTAATTCCATAAACCACTTTACGAAACTTGGCGATTATATCTACTACACTTCAATAAACGAAGGTTTGTTTAGAATTGATTTAAAAAATTTAAATAAAATTGAAAAGATTTTAAACGTTGACGTGAATTTGACGACTTTGGGCGGTTTAAACACCCCGCAAGGTTTAGCGGTAAAAGGAAATAATTTATTGATTGCCGATAGTTCTTTAAACGCTATTCAAGAAATTGACGGAACTACTAACGATTTTACAACTTTTGCAATAACTACTGAAAGCACTGCAAATTTTAGATTAACTTATAACGCAAGCAATATTTATTTAAGCGAAAATTACCTTTACGTCCTTGATAATTCCAACGTTTCAACGGATAGTAGTCTTACTAAAAAACGAATTATCAGAACTTATACGAATCAAAGCAAAAAAACCTATACTAAATTAGATTTAACTAAATTTTACGAAGAAGACGACAATTTTGACGTAGTTTCCTTCGTTGCGTCAGACGAATATTTGCTGATATTCACAGGTGAAAAACTAATTTTATTTGAAATAGATAACGACGAACTATTTTTACGCTTTTCAATTAACGACACGTCAATCACTTCAACAACCTATCTTGACGGCTCGTTTTACTACACTAATAACTCAATTAAAGATAATAAATCTTTAATAAATATTAATAAAATTGAAGTTCCATCTAAAAACAATAATTTATCGGATATTAACGTTGAAAAAATTAACGAAGGTTTTGAAACAGAAGGAACTTGCGAAAAAATGACCGTAGATATTTTTGGAAATATCTATATGGTTGTAAAAAATGCAGATAAAACCCTTTTAATTAGATTTTTTCGCCAACCAAACTTTATAACCGAAATATCAAGCGAAGTTGTTTCAATTCAAACGGATTTTTCAGGAAACGTTTACTTATTAAACGCAGACAACTCAATTAGAAAATACACAAGTTCAAACGGAAACGTAAGTTATAAAGATTTTAAAATTTCATCAAACGATTTAATTAAAGATTTTGCTATAACTTATAGACACGATAACGCCTTTATCTTATCAAAAGGCTACGTTTTAAAAACTATTAACAATTCGCTAGAAATTCAAAATATGAGCAAAATTTCAGCAAATCTAGTTGATAACGAAGGCTTACTTGAAAATCCAAAATTTGTTTACGTTTCAAAAGGCGTTAAGATGTTTAAAGTTGAAACCACTAATTTCAACGTTGAAAACGGCAATAAATATTTTAAAGAAATTACGCCTATAACAAATCCTAACACAGAAAACGTGTATATAGTAATTTCTGAACTTGAAGATTATTATTTGGTTTCATGCTCGCAAGATTTCGTTGCCCTAGTTAGAAAAACTTCGGTTGATTACGATTATTCATTTAATTCAGACGCATCGCTAATCAGTCGAGAAGATTACGAAAAGTACGGAATAGAAATAACTGATTTAAACAAAACGAAAATTATTTCAAACGACACTTTTGTTTTTTCAAAACCAATTTACAATAAAATTTACAACGTTAACTCTTTACAAAAATCAACTAGCGTTTACGCAGTAAAACAAATTAAATTTAACAACCAAACTTTAACTTTGGTTTCAACTAACGAAAATTCTAATCCTATCGGATTCGTAGTTAACGGATATTTAATTGATAATGAATTAGAAGACGTAAACTATCTAGACGAGTCTAAAACGATTATTGGTGGCGAATATAAAAAGAAGATAACAACTTCTATTATGATTGCTTTAATTGCCCTTACAATCACTTTAACAGCGTTATTTATTGAATATAAATTGTTATTTAAAAAGGATAAACCATAAAATTTAATAAAAGAATATAAAATCTAACCCCGTGTTTATGTGGCGTAGAGATAGGGATTTATCACTACGCCATTTTTATTTTTATATAAACGGGTTTCCCGTTTGGTTTATATCAAAATTGCACTTTGTGGCAATTTTCTTTACCTGCTTGGATTTTGCCCTATTTTGTGGCAAAATTTTTTCCACATAAATTTAAAAATTATTTTTAATATGACTAAAATTGTCATATTTTTAAGTTATAATATTATTAAATATAGGAAATAAACTTTGTTTAAGTAGCCTAATCAATAAATAATATTTTAAGGCAAGAGGAAAGTTATTATGAAATTATTCGATGAGTTTGAAGC
>JAZRLL010000086.1:0-8356 GCA_045646745.1 Christensenellaceae bacterium | reverse complement strand
GTCAATATAATTGACACTCCCCTTATCAAGGGGAATTACTCCGAAGGCGCACCAAAACTTGCTAACATATTTAGCAGGTTTTATTTTTTTAGAAGAGACTCGAACTGCGCACACCCCTTGTCAATAAAATTGACACTCCCATTATCAAGGGGAATTACTCCGAAGGCGCACCAAAAAAACGACAAGTTTAACTTGTCGTTTTTTTATATCAAATTTGCAAAAATTTGACTATTATGTTGCGTAGCAACTATCGTTTGAGCCGTAGGTTAACTATCATTATTTGCAAAATTTCGCTTAAAATTTTAAAAATATTTATATGTTTTCTTTAATTTTTAGCACTATATTGCTATAAAATAGTACGATACTGCTTTTTTGGGTAAAAAACTTTTAATTCGTTGACTTTTAAAATATAAAAGAATATAATTAAAAAAATTTATATAAGGTAAATATTTTATTATGTTAAAACAATTAGACAACTCACAAAAAAGATTGAACGTTCTAGTTATTGTGGCAAGTTTTACTCTTTACGCTTTTATGAGTTTTACAAGAAATGCTTACGGGGCTGCTTTACCCGGAATTATAAAAGACAACGTGTTTACCAAATTAGATGCGGGAAACATAACTTCTGCCTTTTATATAACGTATACACTTTCGCAAATTATAGGAAGTTATTTTACGGATAAGATTTCGCCGTTTACTATAATATCAATCGGAGCAATCATAACTATATTAGCAAACTTTATTATGAGTGTTTATAGTACTTTTGCGGTTATATTTATTGCAAGGGCTATAACGGGTATTGCTCAATTTGGCGTTTGGCCTGCTTTACTTAAAATAATTACTCAATATATAGGTAGCAATTACAGAAAAAAGACCAGAAAGATTATGCCACTTGGCTTAAACTGTGGTAATTTAATAAGTTATCTTGTGAGTTGGATAGTTTTAGATTATTTGGGAACTTGGAAGGATATGTTCGTTGTGTCCTACGCTTCCTTAACGATAGTATACTTACTGTTTTTAGCCGTAATCTTATATACGAACAAAAGAGCAAAAGTGTTTGAGCCTGAAATTATAAAAGAGCCAAAACTTAATGAAAATCCAACCGTTAAAGAAAAGAAATCAAAGGGAAACTTAAAATTAATAATATCAAGTGGTGTTATAATTTTATTTTTAACCGCAGTGCTTAGTAATATTGGTAGTGGAATAGGAACTTGGTATACCACGATGTTAATGGAAAGTTACAATAGCATTACGCCGGGCGTATCAAACTTACTTGCGATAATAACCGTTTTTGCAAATATGCTTTCAATATTCTTGGTAATAGCAATATATCCAAGATTTATAAAAAACGAAATGCTAGTAATGGCACTTGCATTTTTAGTTTCAACTCCGTTTAAATTAGTATTATTATTTATTGGAAACATACCTGCACTCATAATAGTCGTAAGTTATACGATTTCAGGTACGATAAAATATATGACGCATCAATTCTTAGTAGTTGAAATACCTGCTAAATTTGCAAAATATAACAAAGCGGGTATGGTTGCGGGCCTGATAAACGCTTTCTCATGTTTAGGAAGTGCGTTAACGGGAACTATTTACGGCGCTCTTGCACAAAACTTTGGCTGGATAGTAACTATTATTTTCTCGGCGGCAATGGTAACTATTTGTGTAATACTTTCATTTATTCAAATGCCAATTTGGAAAAAATTCGTTAATAAAAACCACGTTGAAAACACTGAGTTTTAACAAGGGTTTAAAAATTGAATATTGACAAAATTAAACGGGCATAATATAATTAAGATAGAAAGACAAAGGAGGTACACTACTATCGGAAAGGGTAAAAGCATAACTTTTTTAGTTTTTAGAATTATATTAACCGTGCTAACGGTATTATACGTAGCGTTTTTTGCTTATTTAGCGTGTGATTTTATAATACAAATGTCGCAGGGAAAAGGCTTAGTAGCGTTGGTTTTCGTTTTACTATGGGCGTATTTATTCATACCTGCTTGTATATTGTTCTTGTTGTCGCTTGTATTTTTTATTTTAGCAATATCTTTTAAAAATTATCCACGTAAAGTTTTTAATATTATATATTTTGCTATACTAACGGCTATTCCAATAATAGTTCAAGTATCGGGAATTGTAATTATGTTATTAATGGGTTAAACTTAAAAAAATAACGGCTATCGCATTTAAGCGATAGCCGTTTTAATATTACTAATTATAAAATTTCAAGAACGGAATTAACAACGTTTTCAGCCGTTATATTAAAGTACTCAAATAATTCTTTTGCTTTACCAGAAATACCGAATTCGTCAATACCGATAACTTTTCCATCTAAACCAGCATATTTATACCAGCAAGTAGGAGTTCCTGCTTCAATACAAACTCTTTTTCTAATTGAGTTAGGGATAACTGATTCTTTATATTTTGCAGATTGACTTTCAAACAATTCAATACAAGGCATAGAAATTACTCTTGCAGAAATTCCTTTTTCTTCTAAAACTTTTTGAGCAGTCATACAGCACTCAACTTCTGAACCGCTTGCAATAAGTAAAACGTCAGGAGTTTTCTTAAAGCCTTCGCTTAAAACGTATCCGCCTTTAAGAGCGTTTTTACCCGTGCCTTCGTATGAAGGAAGAGTTTGTCTTGTTAAAACGATTGAACTTGGACCTTTATTAGTTAAAGCAGCGATATAACAAGCAGTAGTTTCTCTACCATCGCAAGGACGGAACACTTTCATATTTGGCATAGCACGAAGTCCGGTTAAGTGCTCAACAGGTTGGTGAGTAGGTCCGTCTTCTCCAACGCCGATAGAATCGTGAGTTAAAACGTATAAAACGTTTAAGTCCATAAGTGCAGAAAGACGCATTGCGTTTTTCATATAATCAGAGAATACGAAGAAAGTAGAACAGAAAGGAATAATACCGCCGTGGCAAGCCATACCATTACAGATAGCGCTCATAGCGTGTTCTCTAATACCAAAGTGGATATTTCTACCTTCTCTACAATCAGGAGCGTAGTCGCCAGCACCTTTAATATAAGTTTTAGTAGATGGATTTAAGTCCGCAGAACCGCCCACGAGTGATGGAACGATTTTAGCAAGTCTATTTAAAATAATTCCGCCTAAATTTCTAGTAGCGTCGTCTTTTTCGTAAACGTATAAACTATCGTCATCTATTTTAGGAAGTTTACCACTGAAAACTTCTTTAAATTGTTTAGCAAGTTCAGGATATTGAACTTCGTAAGCCTTGAAGAGTTGTTTCCAAGCCCTTTCTGCTCTTTTACCACGATTAATAGCCTTTTTAGTATGAGCGTAAACTTCGTCGGCAACGGTGAAAGGAGGGTAGTTATATTGAAGATTTTCTTTTAAGAACTTAATTCCTTCTTCGCCGAGTGGAGCACCGTGAGTGTCCGCAGAGCCTTGATTTTTAGCACCAAAACCAATAGTAGTTGGGCAAATGATTAAAGATGGTTTTTCAGTTTCTAATTTTGCTTTTTTAATTGCTTTTGCAACTTGTTTATGGTCTAATCCGTCTTTAACTTCAATAACTTGCCAGCCTTGTGCTTCGTGGCGTTTTTTAACGTTTTCAGTGAAAGCGTTATCAGTGCAACCTTCAATAGTGATTTTATTAGAATCGTAAATAACGATAAGTTTACCGAGTTTAAGCGTTCCAGCAAGAGAAGCCGCTTCCGATTCAATACCTTCCATCATACAACCATCACCGCAAATTGCGTAAGTGTAGTGGTCAATAAGGTTAAATCCTTCCTTATTATAAGTTGCAGCAAGTTGAGTTTCAGCAATAGCCATACCAACTGCGTTTGCAATACCTTGACCTAATGGGCCGGTTGAAACCTCAACGCCGTCAGTAACACCTTTTTCTGGGTGGCCAGGCGTGATTGAGTGAGTTTGCCTAAAATTTTTTAAATCTTCAACTGAAACTTTATATCCGTATAAATGGAGTAAAGAGTAGTTAAGCATTGAGCCGTGTCCTGCTGAAAGAACGAATCTATCCCTATTAACGAAATTTGGGTTTTTAGGGTTGAACACGAGTTGGTTTTGCCAAAGTGCGTAAGCCATAGGTGCAGCACCTAAAACGATACCAGGGTGGCCAGAATTTGCTTTTTGAATTGCTTCTGCCGATAAAACTCTAATTGCGTTTATTGTAAGTTGTGAATTATCCATAGTTTCTCCTTAATATATAATTTTTAATGATTTTATTTTAACACACTTTTCCCATTAAATAAAGTATAAAAACGCATTTTTCTAAAAAATATTAAAAATTTAAGCTTTTTTTTGATAAAAAGACTAAAAACCCGTAAAAATCGCCTATAAAAAATTAGCATAAACAATATTGTTGAATTGATAAAGTTAAAAATGCTTTACTTTTTTTAGTAATGTAAGTATAATATAATAATAAATTATTAATTAAACAAGGCAGGAAAATTAAAGTGGCACAAGAAAAACAATTCGTTAAAGACGTTGCAGATATTGAAGAAAATTTCCCTCAATGGTATACAGACGTAATTTTGAAAACCGAACTCGTTGACTATGGTCCCGTAAAAGGCACGATGGTAATTAGACCTTACGGCTATGCGATTTGGGAGAATATTCAAAATGAATTAAACAAAAGATTTAAAAAGGTAGGAGTAAAAAACGCCTACTTTCCACTTTTAATACCAGAAAGTTATCTTAAAAAAGAAGCGGAACACGTTGAAGGTTTTGCGCCAGAAGTTGCAGTTGTAACTCATGCGGGTGGGGCAAAACTTCAAGAGCCGTTAATAATAAGACCAACTAGCGAAACTATCATTTGCGATATGTACGCTAAATGGATGAAAAGTTATAGAGACTTGCCTATTAAAATCAATCAATGGGCAAACGTTATGCGTTGGGAAAAAACCACTCGTCCATTTTTAAGAACGAGTGAGTTCTTGTGGCAAGAAGGTCATACCGTTCACGCAACGGCAGAAGAGGCGGAACAAGAAACGCAAACGATGCTTAACGTGTATAAAGAATTTGCTGAAAACGCACTTGCAATACCTGTGTTAACGGGAAGAAAAACGGATAAAGAAAAATTTGCAGGAGCGGTTGCGACCTACGGTATGGAAGCGATGATGCTTGACGGAAAAAGTTTACAAGCGGGAACTTCACACTATTTGGGCGAAAACTTTGCAAAGTCTTTTAATATGAAATTTTTGGATAAAGACGGGGCTTTAAAATACGGATTCTCAACGTCTTGGGGTGTATCAACAAGACTAATCGGCGCATTGATTATGGCACACGGCGACCAAAGAGGTTTAGTTATTCCACCTGTCGTTGCGCCAATTCAAGTCGTAATTATTCCAATAGCAATGCACAAAGACGGTGTTTTGGATAAAGTTAACGAAGTTAAAGCCGTTTTAGAAGACGCAGGTTTAAGAGTTGAAGTTGACTCTCGTGACGCTACTCCTGGTTGGAAATTTAACGAGTGGGAAATGAAAGGTGTTCCACTTCGTTTAGAAATTGGACCAAGAGATATAGAAAATTCTAAAATGATAGGTATGCGTAGAGACACCTTACAAAAAATTGAATTAGAACTCGGAAACGCTTCCATGGTTAAAGAACTTTTAGACGATATTCAAAAAGAAATGCTTGAAAAATCAAGAAGATTAAGAGATTCTAAAATCAAATGGGCAGACAATTTAGAAGAGCTTGTTTCTGCCGTTGAAAATAAAAACTTCGTTGAAGCGTGTTGGTGTGGTGATAGAGCCTGTGAAGACAAGGTTAAAGAAGTTGCACAAGCAACGGCAAGAATAATTTCTTCAAAAAATTGCGATAATAAAGATTGTGCTATATGTGGTAAAAAGGCACAAAAGGTTGTCGTTTTTGCAAGAGCGTATTAATTTTAAAGACCTTTTAGTATTAAGGAGATTAAAATGTTATCAAGTTTTTTAGAAACGTTAGAAGCTGAACAATTAATGACTAAAACTGAGATTTTAACGTTGTCGTTAATTACTTCTGGATTGGTTACAATAGTAGGCTTTTTACTAAAAGCAATAGCAATTTTCATTATGGCAAAAAATCAGGGCTTAAAAAACAAGTGGTTTGCCTTCGTCCCATTTTTAAATTACGTTTTACTTGGTAAAATAGTTGGACCTATTAGAATTTTTAACGTTAGATTAAATAATGCGGGTTTATGGATGGCGATTACAACTTTTAGTATGGAAGTAATGTACGCTTTTCTTAATTTGGGTTATTACGCATACGTATTAGAAACGCTATATCCGATTTCAATTATGCCTTCTTCGGAATTTGGAATCGCTTGGTTTAACGGCGAAGGAATTTTATACTTTATAGTAAAAATGCTCGTTTCAATATTGAGTATCGTAGAAATTTTCCTTTCAGTAAGTTTAATTTTTGCTGTATTTAGAAAATACGCACCTGAAAGAATGTTTTTATACGGCATAATTTCCGTATTCTTTGAATTCTTCTTCGGCGTATTGCTTTTAATGGTTGCAAATAAAAAACCCGTTGATTACGATAGTTATATAAGAAAAATAAGAGAGCAACAAGCAAGAAACACTTATTACGGTGGCGGATTTAACGCATATCAAAACCCTTACTATAAAAAACCCGAGCAAGAAGAAAATCCTTTCCCAGAATTTGAAAACGGTAATCAAAACAATAAAAACGAAGATAAGTCAGACGACGACTTCTTTAACTAATAAATAATATGGAAGAAATAATATCTGCAATATCAACCGCCCCCGGAGTTGGAGGTGTAGCAATAATAAGGCTTAGCGGAGAAGGGGTTTTAGCCCTAGTAAATAAAATGTTTAAGCCACTTGGTAAAAGTACAAAAGTTGAAAATTTTGAGCCGTACAAAATGTACGTGGGAGAAATTGACGGTGGTACTTTTACTGATTTTGGTATGGCAGTTTATTTCAAAGGCCCAAAAAGTTATACCGGCGAAGATATGGTTGAACTTCATTGTCACGGCGGAATTGCAATAACAAGGGGAATTTTAAAAAGGACTTTTGAGTTAGGTGCTACGCCTGCAACGAGGGGAGAATTTACTAAAAGAGCGTTTGTTAACGGAAAACTATCTTTATCAAGTGCCGAAGGTTTAATTGGTATGATAAACGGCGAAAGCGTTGCTTCGGTTAAGGTTGAATATCAATTATACAGAGAAAAATTATACAAAAAAATAACTAAACTTCAAGAAGATTTAACTTATTCTCTTGCACAAATTAACGCGGATATTGATTATCCCGAAGAAGATTTAGAAGAAGAAACTTCAATAGAAGTAAAAAGCGTTTTAGAAAATACTTTAAAACAGGTTAAAGAGTTATCTTCTAAATATTTTGACGGGAAAAAATTAAAAAACGGCGTAAAAGTTGCAATCGTAGGAAAACCAAACACGGGAAAATCTTCGCTACTTAACGCTTTACTTAATTACGAAAAAGCGATAGTTTCTTCAATAGCGGGAACTACGAGAGACGTTGTTGAAGGCAGTTTAGATATAAACGGCGTAAATTTTGATTTTTACGATACGGCTGGCATACGTGAAACGAAAAACGACGTTGAAAAATTAGGCATTGAACGCTCGCAAAAAATATTAAAAGCGTGCGATATAGTTTTAAGGGTGTTTGACGGTTCAAAAGAACTTTCAAAAGAAGACCAAGAAATTATAAGTGCAACCCAAAATAAAGAAATCATAACCGTTTATAATAAGGCGGATTTAGGGGTGGATTTTTCTAAAAAAGACGGAATCGTTATTTCTGCAAAAACGGGCAACGGAATTGAAGAGTTAAAAGAAGAATTATATAACAAAGCGTTTTCTGGTGGAATTGACCAAAATGCAGAATACATAACGGAAGAAAGGCATTACAACGCTTTAAAGAAGGCTGAAAAACACTTAAACGAAGCCATAAAAAACGTGAACGATATACCGCTTGACTTAATTGCGGAAGACATAAAAGGCGTTTGGCTTGCCCTTGGCGAAATTACGGGAAAAACGGCAAGTGAAGAAATTATAGACGAGATATTTTCTAAATTTTGCGTGGGAAAATAGTTGTATAAATTTTAGTTTTATAATATAATAAAAAGGCTAAAATTTAATTTTGCGGATATGGCGGAATGGCAGACGCGATGGACTTAGAATCCATTGGGCGACCGTGTAGGTTCAAATCCTATTATCCGCACCAAAAAAAGACTTTCTGAAGAAAGTCTTTTTTTATGTCAAATTTGCAAAATTTGATTATAATTCAAGCGTTAGCGAGTTATCATTTTGCGCAAGCAATTATCATTATTTGTCCTTAACAAATTTGAATTATAACTCACTTTCGTTCGCATGATAGCAACTTTCGTTAC
>JAZRLL010000085.1:0-3961 GCA_045646745.1 Christensenellaceae bacterium | reverse complement strand
GTAATTTAATTATTTTAAAAAAATAGTAGCAATATCGTTTATTTTGTGATATAATTTAACTATTATTTAAAATTATACAATTTTAATTTATGGAGATTAATTATGCGTTCAGTAAAGACTATTAAAGAATTGTTTACTAATACCCAAGATTATAAAGAAACTACGGTTAGCGTTGTAGGTTGGGCAAGAACTATAAGAGATTTAAAGGCCTTTGGTTTTATTGAATTAAACGACGGCTCGTTTTTTAAAAACTTACAAGTGGTTTTAGATAGGGAAACTTTATCAAACTACGATGAAATTGTTAAGCAAAACGTAGGTTCTGCTTTCGTTATTACGGGTACTATAAAATTAACCCCTGAAAACAAACAACCTTTTGAATTGGTTGCACAAAGCGTTGAACTTGAAGGAGCGTCTACGCCTGATTATCCACTTCAAAAGAAAAGGCACTCTTTTGAATATTTAAGAGAGATTGCTTATTTAAGACCAAGAACGAACACGTTTAACGCAGTATTTAAAATAAGAAGTCAAGCCGCATTTGCGATTCATAGTTTCTTTAATTCAAAGGGTTTTACTTACGTTCATACCCCAATTATAACGGGTTCTGATTGCGAAGGTGCGGGTGCGATGTTCCAAATTACCACCTTAAATCTAGAAAACGTTCCTAAAACCGAAAACGGAAAGGTAAATTACAAGGAAGATTTCTTTGAAAAACAAGCAAGTTTAACTGTATCTGGTCAACTTTCTGCAGAAGCGTACGCAATGGCTTTTGGTAAAGTTTATACTTTCGGTCCTACGTTTAGAGCCGAAAAGAGCAATACCGTTAGACACGCAGCGGAATTTTGGATGATTGAACCAGAAATGGCGTTTTGCGATTTAATTGAAGATATGAACGTTCAAGAGCAAATGGTTAAATTTATCATTTCTCACGTTTTAAAAACTTGTAAAGAAGAACTTGAATTTTTAAATAATTTCGTTGATAAAACTTTAATTGAAAGATTAAATTCAGTAGTTGATAGCGAGTTTGTTAGATTATCTTACACCGATGCTATTAAAATTTTAGAACCAATTAAAGATAAGTTTGAATATCCTGTTTATTGGGGTTGCGACCTTCAATCTGAACACGAAAGATACATTACGGAACAAGTGTTTAAAAAGCCGGTGTTCTTAACAGATTATCCAAAGGAAATTAAAGCCTTTTATATGAGACTTAACGACGATGGTAAAACCGTTGCCGCTGCCGACTTGCTTATTCCTGTAATTGGGGAACTTTGTGGTGGTTCACAAAGAGAAGAAAGGGAAGAAGTTTTAGTTGCAAGAATGAAGGAATTAGGCTTAAACCCAGACGATTACGATTGGTATATTAATTTAAGAAAATACGGCGGAACAAAGCACGCAGGCTTTGGTATGGGCTTTGAAAGAATGATTATGTACTTAACGGGAATTTCTAATATTAGAGACGTAATTCCTTTCCCAAGAACGGTTTCAAATCTTGAATATTAAGGAGAGTTTATGAAAATTTTACTTGACGCTTTCGGTGGAGATTATTGTCCACTTGAAGCAATAAAAGGTGCAGTTGAATACGTTGAACAAGGCGGTAATGCCGAAATAACTTTGGTTGGCAACGAAGAAGAAATTAACAAAGTTATAAAAGAAAATAATTTTTCAACTAAAAACATTTCAATTATTAACGCAACTCAGGTTATAACGTGCGAAGAAGCCCCTACGGACGCTTTTAAAAACAAACAAGATTCATCTATGATGGTTGGAATTAAAAACTTAAAAAGCGGGGAATACGACGCATTAGTTTCTTCTGGTTCAACAGGTGCTTTATTAACGGGCGCAGTTTTAAGAATTGGTAGACTTAAAGGTGTTTCAAGACCGGCACTCGGTACGCTTTTACCAACCGTAAAGGGTGGAAAGGTTATGTTTATGGATTGTGGTGCTAACGTTGATTGCAAACCTATAAATTTAGTTCATTTTGCTATTATGGCAAACGTTTACATGAAAAACGTTGAAGGGATAAAAAATCCTAAAATTGCTTTACTTTCTAACGGCGCAGAAGACCAAAAGGGTGATGAACTTACAAAAACGGTTAACCAAATGTTAAGAAAAATTCCTGAAATCAATTTCGTAGGAAATGCAGAAGGTTGTGATATTTTATCCGGCGATTACGACGCTATCATTACCGATGGATTTAGCGGTAATATCGCTATAAAATCGTTAGAAGGAACGGCTTCTGCAATTTTATCCGTATTAAAGAAAAATATTATGGAGTCTACGAGAGCGAAAATAGGTTTTCAATTTTTCCTTAAAAAAGCCTTTAAAAAGACTTTAAAACAATTAGATTATAACAACTCTGGTGGAGCGGTATTTTTAGGCGTTAACGGGGTAATTGCAAAGTCTCACGGCTCGTCTAAATCAAAAACCTTCGTTGCCACTTTATTCCAAGCGGAAAGAGCGGTTAAAAACGATATTAACGCCGATATAATAAGCGGTGTAAACTTGGAAAGCGTTAAAAGTTTAAAAGATGAATAAAATGAATTTTAATTATAAAGAAGTACAAGAACTTATTGGTTACGAGTTTAAAAATAAGAAAATTTTATTAGAGTGTTTTACTCACGCTTCCTACACCAACGAACACAAATCCTTTAAAAATTACGAGAGATTAGAGTTTTTAGGGGATAGCGTTTTAGGTTTTTTGGTTTCGGATTATCTTTATAATTTAAGCGATTTAGACGAAGGTAAAATGACGGCTATTAAGCAAAAACTAGTTTCGTCAAAGCCTTTATATTCGGCAATTAAGAAAATAGGGGTTCAAAAGTATTTAATTACCGATGAAAATGTTCCAATTACCGACAAAATGTGTGAAAATTTGTTTGAGTCAATAGTTGGTGGAATTTATTTAGACGGCGGGTTAGAAAACGCTAAAAATTTTATAGTTAACACTTTAACGCTTGATATTTATCTTGATTTTAATGAAGATTATAAAAGTAAAATTAACGAATTTGCGTCAAAAAACAAATTAGGCGTTATAAAATACGAAACTATTAATAAGTTAGGTCAGGAACATGAGCCTATTTTCGTGGTTCAAGTGAGTTTGAACGATAAAATTTTATCTCGGGGTACAGGAACGACTAAAAAGTCCGCACAGCAAAACGCCGCTGAGTTAGCATATAAAACTTTAATTGAAGATGGTAATAACTAATGTTAAATTTTGAAAGAATTGAATTGCTTGGATTTAAATCCTTTGCAGACAAAGTTAAAATTGATTTATTAGACGGCATTACGGCAATCGTAGGGCCTAATGGTTGTGGTAAATCTAACGTTGCTGATGCAATTAAATGGGTTTTAGGTGAACAATCTGCTAAAACCTTGCGTGGAACGTCTATGCAAGACGTTATCTTTAACGGAACCCAATCAAGAAAATCGTTGTCTTATTGTGAAGTTTCTCTTTATTTTAATAATTACAATAAATTGTTCCCTAGCATTGAGTATTCCGAAGTTGTTATGACTAGAAAACTTTATAGAAACGGCGATAGCGAATATTTTATTAATAGACAGCCTTGTCGTATGAAAGATATCGTTGACGCTTTACACGAATGCGGTGTTAGTAAAGACGGTTATACTATAATTGGACAAGGTAAGGTTAGTGAAATCTTGTCTTCAAAACCGGAAGATAGGCGTGCAATTTTTGAAGAAGCCGTTGGAATTGCGAAAACTAAAAGGGATAGAAAAGAAAGTATTAACAAACTTTCAAGAACTAACGATAATATAATTAGAGTTTCTGATATTTTAACCGAAAGAGAAAGACAATTAGAGCCTTTAAAAAAGCAGGCTGAAAAAACGAGAGCGCACAGAGTTTTATCAGAAGATTTAAAAGTTCAAGAAGTTAATGCGTATATTTATAAATACGAAAATGCAAGCGATACTAAAAATAAAATTAACGATAGAATTAAAGGTT
>JAZRLL010000084.1:0-5845 GCA_045646745.1 Christensenellaceae bacterium | reverse complement strand
GTTGAACTTTTAGAAGGTATGGACGAAGATACTTTTATAGTGTTTAGAATTGAACCTATTGACGAAGAAAGTGCAAACTACGTTATAGAAGAAGACGATAACGTCGTTGAAGCGGTGTTTAACGAATACGAAAGACTTTGTGAAGAATAAAATTTAAAAGCCGTTGCTGAGAAGCAACGGCTTTTTTTAGTTTCAAATTATAAGCAAATATCTGCTTTTCCAGCACAACCTAAAACGTTAATTAATTTATGTTTAACCATTTCTTTAATATTTGCTCTTGCAGGTTTTAAGAATTCTCTTGGGTCAAATTTATCTGGATGTTCGTTAAAGAATTTTCTAATAGTACCCGTCATAGCAAGTCTAAGGTCAGAGTCAATGTTTATTTTACAAACTGCAAGTTTGCTTGCTTCTCTTAATTGTTCTTCTGGAACGCCGATAGCATCTGGCATTTTACCGCCGTTTTCGTTAATCATTTTAACGAAATCTTGTGGAACTGATGATGAGCCGTGAAGTACGATAGGGAAGCCGTTAAGTCTTTTTGAAACTTCTTCTAAAATATCAAATCTTAATGCAGGTGGAACTAAAATACCTTTTTCGTTTCTAGTGCATTGTTCAGGTTTGAATTTGTATGCGCCGTGTGAAGTTCCGATTGCGATAGCAAGAGAGTCAACTCCCGTTTTCGTCACGAATTCTTCAACTTCTTCTGGTCTAGTGTAAGAACCTTCACCTTCAACAACAACTTCGTCTTCAATACCAGCAAGTGTTCCAAGTTCACCTTCTACTGAAACGCCGTGGTCGTGAGCGTATTCAACTACTTTTTTAGTTAATGCGATATTTTCTTCAAAAGAGAGATGAGAACCGTCAATCATAACTGACGTGAATCCACCGTCAATACAAGATTTACAAGTTTCAAAGTCTGGGCCGTGGTCTAAATGAAGTGCAACAGGAATTTCTGGACACTCTAAAACGGCTGCTTCAACAAGTTTAACTAAATAAGTGTGGTTAGCGTATGCTCTTGCACCTTTTGATACTTGTAAAATTACAGGTGCTTTTTCTTCTTTACACGCTTCGGTAATACCTTGAACGATTTCCATATTGTTTACGTTAAACGCACCAACGGCAAATCCGTTTTTATAGGCTTGTTCAAACATTTTTTTAGTGTTTACTAATGCCATTATAAAATCCTCCTAAAACAGCAATTATTTATTTCTTTACTTATTATACAACAAATTTTTTTTTAGTGCAATCAAAAAAATAGATATAATAAATATTATTATTAAAAATGTATAAATTTTAGCCCTTTCGACAATAATTTAATTACTCGTATTACTTTTCTTACATACTATGTAAGGGGGACTATATTCTTATGGGAGTTATTTATGATAAAAAGGGGAGAATTATATTATGCGGATTTAAGTCCCGTTATAGGAAGTGAACAAGGTGGTGTTAGACCCGTTTTAGTCGTTCAAAACGATATTGGAAACAAATATAGCCCAACCGTTATTGCCGCCGCTATAACGAGTAAAATTAACAAGGCAAAATTACCAACTCACATTGAAATTAGAGCGGTAGATTTTGGCTTGACGAAAGACTCGGTAGTTTTACTTGAACAAATAAGAACTATTGATAAAAGAAGGCTACAAGAAAGAATAGGGGAACTTCCACAAAAACTTATGAATAAGGTAAACGATGCTTTGCTAATAAGTTTAGGCTTTATTGAAAACGATATTCAAACTATGTAATTTATAACCTTTGCAAGAAAGCAAGGGTTATTTTTTTATAAAAACCTTTGTAATTTATATAAATATGTGCTACAATAATAGATAAGTATAAAAATTTATTTAATAAAATTATTTAAGGACAGAAATAATGGATAGAAGAAATTTAACACTTTTAACAGACCTTTACGAACTTACTATGATGAACGGCTATTTAAAACATAATAAGCACGAAGATATCGTTATATTTGACGTGTTTTTCCGTCAAAACGAACTTATAACTTATTCTTTATCGGCAGGACTTGAACAAGCCGTTGATTACGTTTTGAATTTAAAATTTGATAAAGAAGATATCGCTTATTTAAGAAGCCTTAAACTATTTAGCGAAGAATTTTTAACTTTATTATCTAATTTAAAATTTACGGGAGATATTTACGCTGTTAAGGAAGGAACGATGGTTTTTCCAGGCGAAGCCATTTTTACGGTAAAAGCACCACTTATTCAAGCGCAATTAATTGAAACGGCAGTTTTAAATATAATTAATCACCAAACCCTTATTGCGTCAAAAGCGGCAAAAGTATGCTATGCTGCAAAAGGCGATAACGTTATGGAATTTGGTCTTAGAAGAGCGCAAGGTCCAGATGCGGGTATTTACGGTTCAAGGGCGTCAATTATAGGCGGTTGTAATTCAACTAGCAACGTTTTAGCAGGTCAGATATTTAACGTTCCCGTTTCGGGCACACACGCTCATAGTTGGGTTATGAATTTTGATAACGAATATGAAGCCTTTAAAGCGTATGCTGAAACTTATCCAAATTCCGCGTTATTTTTAGTTGATACCTACGATACCTTAAAAAGTGGTATTCCAAATGCAATTAAGGTATTTAACGAACTTAAACAGCAAGGGAAAAAACCACTTGGAATTAGGCTTGATAGCGGAGATTTAGCGTATTTAACTAAAAAGGCAAGGCAAATGCTTGATGAAGCGGGATATGAAGATGCAATCATATGTGCAAGTGGCGATTTAGACGAAAAACTTATTCAGTCCTTAAAAATGCAAGGCGCAAAAATAAATTCATGGGGTATTGGAACTAAACTTATTACGAGTTCGGATATGCCTGCTTTGGGTGGAGTATATAAACTTGCGGGAATAGTTAATAAAGACGGCACTATTACGCCTAAAATTAAGGTTTCAGATAATAGTGCTAAAATTACTAATCCAGGCTTTAAAAAGATTTGTAGGGTATACGACGCTCATACGAATAAAGCCGAAGCAGACGTCATTATGCTTATGGACGAAGTTATTGACGAAACTAAACCGCTTACTTTAACTCACCCAATTGAAACCTGGAAGAAAATTACCTTTAACAATTATAAAATTAAAACTTTAACTACGCAAATCGTTAAAGACGGAAAGTTGGTTTACGATATGCCTACTTTAAAAGAAATTAAAGACTACGCAAAAAGTGAAATGGAAACTTTTTGGGACGAATATTTAAGAATTGATAAACCGCATATATATAAAGTCGATTTATCAGACAAATTGCTTGATTTAAAGACTACTATGCTTAACGAAATTAGAAAAGGGAAATAAAATTTTGAAAAATATAGAAGAATTTAACGACAATTTAATACTTCAAAATTGTGTTAAAAGGGGTAAAGAAATAACCGATAATGCTAAAAAAACTGCTCAAAACGAGTTAAAAAGATTAGCGTTATTTTTAGAAAGGTGGGAAAAGTTTACTAGTGAAACGGTAAAAAATTATCCTAGTGATAAAACAAGAAAACTTCACGCAATTTCTCAAATGTTAGAAGATATAATTTCAAGAGACGAACGTAAAAATTATACTATTTACGATAAGGTTAAAGACGCTTATAAACTTATTGACCAAATAACGTACGATAAAAATAAGTCAATATATGGAGAAAGTGAAAGCGGGTTTAATATGGACGACGTTTTAAATCCAAAAGGCAATTTAGATTTACTTGAACTTTGTAAAGAACTAGGAGTAGACGAATAATGATATACTTAACTTGTTTAATTTTAGCAGTGGGAATTATAGTTTTTGATTTATTAACGAAATATTTCGTAGTTCTATTTAGCGTTGATTTCGTAGTTATTCCATATTTATTGAAATTTGAACTAACTTATAATACGGGTGCTGCGTTTAGTTTTTTAGGCGATAAAGATTGGGCAAGAACCTTTTTTATAATTTTAACTTCAATAGTTTGCTTAATAATTTTATCTGTATATATATTTTTTTATATAAAAAAAAGAAAAATTTCAAAATGGGTAGCGGTTGCGGGCTCAATGATTTTTGCAGGAGCCGTTGGTAATTTAGTTGATAGAATTTTTTTAGGTGTGGTTAGGGATTTCATTTTCGTGTTTTATAAAACGAGAATATTTCCAGCGATATTCAACGTTGCCGACGTTTTTTTAGTAATCGGCGTTATAATGCTGATAATTTATTTATTCTTTTTAGATAACGACGCTATTTTTAGGAAAAAGAAAAATGCAAAATAAAGAAGTATTAGTTGATGTAAGCGGGATTAGGGCGGACGTTTTTTTAAGTGAAAAATTATCCTTATCTCGTTCGCACGTAAAAAACTTAATGGATGAAGGTTGCGTTTTATTAAACGATATAATTGTAAAACCAAGAGATTTAACGAAAACAGGAAGCGTTTATATCGTTTTAATAAAAGAGCCAAAACCAATTAGCGTAATACCAAAAGATATTCCGCTTGACGTTATTTATCAAGATAAAGATATAGCGGTTATAAATAAGCAACAAGGTTTAACCGTTCACGCAGGTAGCGGTACTGACGATAACACTTTGGTAAACGCATTACTTTATAATTTAGATAGTTTATCTGGAATTAACGGTGAAATTAGACCTGGGATAGTTCATAGAATAGATAAGGACACGTCTGGACTTTTAGTTGTTGCTAAAAATGATAACGCACACCTTAGTTTGTCATCGCAAATAGAGAAAAAAACGTGTAAAAGAACGTATATAGCCTTACTTGAAGGAGTGCTAAAAAGCGATAGCGGAGTTATTGAAACCTTTATTGAAAGGTCAACTAAAAATCGTACGATGATGACTGTTAGCAATAAAGGGAGAAAGGCAATAACGCACTATGAAGTTTTAAAAAGGTATGAAAATTTTACCCTTTGTAAATTTATGCTTGAAACGGGTAGAACTCATCAAATAAGAGTGCATTGTGCCTACTTAAAACACCCAATCGTTGGCGATTTAACCTACGGTTATAAAAAGCAAAAGTTTAATTTAAACGGACAACTTCTTCACGCAATCAAACTTGAACTTAATCACCCCGTTAGTAATGAAAGATTAACCTTTGAAGCGCCAATTCCAGACTATTTTTTAAACGTGTTAAATAAAATTAAATAATTTTAATAAAATATTGACAACCACAATATATAGTGGTATAATCAGTTAAATAGGTCTTTAATTAGGGTACAGCGATACTTCAAGGCAACACATTTTTTATACTAAATATCTAAAATGGCCTTGAAATTTCAAGGCTTTTTTATTAGGTGTAAAGTGATTGAAAAAACGGTTTTAATGGACGAAAATGCTCAAAATAGGGCTTTACTTAGAATTTCACACGAAATAATTGAACGCAATAAAGGGGTAGACAATTTAGTGTTAATTGGTATTTTAACACGCGGTTTGCCTATTGCTAAAAGAATTTCTAAAAATATTGAAAAAATTGAAAATAAAAGCATTTTAACGGGCTCGGTTGACATTACTTTATATCGTGATGATATTGAAGAAATTGCCGATATGCCCGAAGTTAAAAACGCCGATATTTTGTTTGATGTAAAAGATAAAAACGTAGTTTTGTGCGACGACGTTTTGTATACGGGAAGAACTGTAAGGGCTGCAATAGAGGCCGTTTTAAAACTTGGTAGACCCAAGACAATTCAACTTGCTGTTTTGGTTGATAGGGGGCATAGGGAACTTCCTATCAGGGCAGATTACGTTGGTAAAAATATTCCAACGTCAGTTGACGAACTCGTAAAAGTGAGTTTTATTGAAACTGATAGTGAAAACTCGGTAAAACTATTTAAAAGGTAATCAATTGGTTAAACCAATGATAATATT
>JAZRLL010000083.1:0-2825 GCA_045646745.1 Christensenellaceae bacterium | reverse complement strand
CCACCAAATTTTTATTTGAAAATTACGGCACGCCTGAAAAGATGTTAAAACTATCTACCGAAAAGTTGTCAGAGTTGATTAAACTTGCTAAAATTCTTTATAAAGAACATAATCTAACAATAGTAGCACCTGACGGAAACCGTTCAGGTTTTTCTCGTTCTATGTCCTTTCATAAAGAAATTAAGGTAATTAAACAAAAGGTTTACAAAGACGTTGAAGCATATTCTTTAAGCGGAACTCCCGCAGACTGCGTTAAATTTGCCTTAACAACTTTTAATAAAAAGTTTGATTTAGTCGTTTGCGGAATAAATTTAGGACCAAATCTTGGAAACGATATTTTTTATAGTGGAACGGTTAACGCTTGTTTTGAAGGAAATTTATTTGATATTCCCGCTATTGCTTTTTCAAACGTTGCATTTAAAGATTTTAATTTTGAAACCTGTGAAAGATTTATATCAAATAATTTTGATAAAATCGTTAAAATGTCGTCTAAAAATTATACTTTGAACATAAATATTCCAAACGTTGAATTTAATCAACTTAAAGGGGTTGAAATTTGTAAATCAGGCGATATTCAATATTCCGACGGCTACGTTAAAATTGACGACGAGACCTATAAATTAATAGGCGAACCAATTCCGCCTACGGATAAAGATATGGGAACTGACGTTTACTATTCACATTTAGGCTACGTAACCATTACACCCGTAGTTCACTCGGTAATTAACGATGAAATTTTTAATAAATTAAAGGAATTTAAATTCTAATGAAAACTATTGTCGTTGGCGGTGGGGCATCGGGTATGGTTTCCGCTTATTTCTCTAAAATGAGTGGTGACGACGTTGTTCTTATTGAAAAAAACGAAAAATTAGGCAAAAAACTTTATATAACGGGAAAGGGTAGATGTAATTTAACTAATAATACCGACGTTGATAGTTTTATGCTAAACGTCGTATCAAATCCTAAATTTTTACTTAGTTCTATTTATAATTTTACTCCAAAGGATACGATTGATTTCTTTGAAAGTTTAAATCTTCCATTAAAAACCGAAAGGGGTAATAGAGTTTTTCCCATTTCAGATAAATCAAGCGACGTTATTAAGGCTTTGCAAAACGCCTTAACTCAAATTGGAGTTCAAATTAATTTAAACGAGAACGTTCTTTCAATACGTGAAGAAAACGGGGCTGTAAAAGGCGTTAAAACGGATAAAGGCGAATATTTATGCAATAAAGTTATCGTAGCAACGGGAGGTTTAAGTTATTCTTCTACGGGTTCAACAGGGGACGGATATAAGTTTGCGAAAATGTTTGGACATACTGTTTCCGAGTTAAAACCATCGCTTTGCGGTTTAAATTTAGAAGGTGAAGAGTTTAAAAATTTACAAGGATTATCCTTAAAAAACGTAAAACTCACCGCATATTTAAAGGGAAAAGAATATTATAGCGAGATTGGTGAATTATTATTTACTCATTACGGAATTTCAGGACCGCTTACCTTAACTTGTTCGGCGTTAACCACAAGAAAAGATTTATCGGATATTACGTTATCTATTGATTTAAAACCAGGTTTAACTGAAAAAGAACTTGATAAAAGGCTTTTACGAGATTTTGAAATTAATATTAATAAAGAATTAAAAAATTCGCTAAACGCACTTTTGCCAAAGGCGTTAATTCCTACTATTATAAGTAGAACTCAAATTGACGAAAACAAGAAAATCAACTTAATAACTCAAACTGAAAGAAGTAAACTCGTATACGCTTTAAAAAATTTCAATTTTAAACTTAAATCGTTAAGAGATTTTAATGAAGCGGTTATAACGAGTGGCGGAATTTCAGTTAAAGAAATAAATCCAAAAACAATGGAAAGCAAAATAATTAAAGGGCTACACTTCGTTGGAGAAGTTTTAGACGTTGACGCTTTTACGGGCGGATATAATCTTCAAATTGCGTTTTCAACGGGAAAAAGTGGTGGCGAAAGGGAGTTTTAATATGTTAAATATAGCATTAGACGGTCCATCTGGTAGTGGAAAATCTACGATAGCAAAAGCACTTTCAAAAAAACTAAATATTTTATATTTAGATACGGGTGCTATGTATAGAGCGTGTGCTCTTAAAGCGCATTATTTAGGCGTTGATTGCAAAAATAGTGATGAGGTTGCTAAAATTATAGATTTAATTAATATTGAAGTTCGTTATAGCGAATCTGGTCAAATAACCTTGCTTGATGGAAAAGACGTTTCTAAAGAAATTAGGCAAAACGAAATTTCTATGAAAGCGTCTGATATTTCTGCTCATATGGTTGTTAGAAAAAAACTCGTAGAACTTCAAAGAAATATTGCAAAAGGTATTGATTGCGTTTTAGACGGTAGAGATATCGGCACTAACGTTCTACCTGATTGTAAATATAAATTTTACATAACTGCATCACTTGAAGTTAGAACTCAAAGAAGATACGATGAACTTTTATTGCGAGGTCAAACGATTAATTTTGACGAGTTAAAAGAAGAAATTAGACAAAGAGATTATAACGATTCTCATCGTGAATTTGCTCCACTTCGCCAAGCCGATGACGCCGTTTATATTGACACTTCGTTAATGAGTATTGATGAAGTTATTAATGCAGTTTTAAATAAAATTAAGGAGTAGTTATGATTTATTGGATTATTAGACCATTATTACTAATTTTTTATAAATTGTTTTATAGAGTTAAGGTTTTTGGTAAAGAAAATCTTATTAAAAAGGGTAAAAATATAGTAATTTGCAATCATTTATGCAAAATGGACGTTTTCGTAGTTAGTGCATTATACCCTAATAAAACTACTTTTT
>JAZRLL010000082.1:0-1929 GCA_045646745.1 Christensenellaceae bacterium | reverse complement strand
GTTTGACTATTGTTTTCTACTTTTTGAACTTTATTAATTTCAACGGGTTTAGATATAACGTTTGATGCTGAAACTTCGCTATTTGAAGTAATTTCTTCAACACCAACTTCATATTTATTTTCACCAATACTAACTATAAATTTACGCATTTTAAATTCTCCTTAAATTTTCTTAATTTTTTTAACTATGAAATCACATTTTGAGTTTTTGTTTTCAAAATAATATGCAGAAATACAAGCAACGATAACCGCTTTAATCTCATCTGAAATTTCATTACTATTAGCTATTTTATTATTTTCAACTTGTTTTTCTTCAATTTTTTTAATCGGTTTTTTATTGTTTTTTGAAACCGAGAAAACTTTACCCGCAAGTGAAACGAAAATAACGATTATAGCAATTCCTAAAAATATTATTAACATACCTAAAACAAAGGTATAACTGCCCGTAAATAAAGGGGACGATAATAAGTTTGTTAACATTTTTTATTCCTACCTTATGAACGTTTGAAGGGCTGATATAACGTATTGACGAACGAATTGTGGCTCAATAACGTTATCTACGCAACCAACTTTTGCAGCGTTAAAACTATCTTGACTAGATTCGTATTTTTCTTTATACTCTTCAATTTTAGATTTTTCAATTACACCAAAGGTTGCTGAAATTCCTTCAACTCCGTCAAGTAAAGAAATTTTTGAGCCTGCAAAAGCTATCGTGTAATCGTTTCCAAATTCTTTTGATGCAAACGCAGAATATCCTAAACCTATTGCTTTATTATATATTACTGAAACTCTTGCCGTTCCCGTTAAAGCGTTAAGCATATTCATAAACTCAACCATAATCGGTGTTTTTAAAGATTCGTAATCCTTTTTAAAGCCGTTAGTATTTACAAGAGATATCATTGGCATATTATTATCATAAACGAAATTTGCAAAGTTTTTAATCTTTAAAACGTTTTCAAGCGTTAAATCAACGCCATCTTCTTTACCCGCAAAAATGATTGCTCCAACTGAAATTCCACCAACTCTACCAATACCTACAAGAACGTCGTCTTGATATCCATTATACATTTCAACAAATTTATCTTTATCAAAAATAGCGTCTATTAAAATTTGAGTGTCAAAAGAAGAATTTAAGGCTAAGGTTGACCTATTTAAATCTTCTTCGTCATCGTTAACGATAGAAGAAAATTCTGGTAAAATACTAAAAATTTTAGAAATTTTTTCTTTTACTTCACTTAAAGTCTTAACCGCAAAGGTGTTTAATCCGTTTTTGGACTTGTTTCCACCGATTACGTCTTTTGATAAAGGCTCTTTTGCCGTTGCCGATATTACGTTTGGACTAGCGTATGAAACGCAAGCATTATCAACTACGAAGGAAAAATCAGCATTAGCATATATTAGTGAAGAGGAACCGAAAGTATCACCTATCGCAACGGCAATTTGTACGGTTTTTTCTTTAAGTTCGTTAGAAAACGCAAGTAAAGATGCAATACTTTCTAAAACTTCAACGTTTTCACCCATTTGAACGCCTTTTGAATCTAATAAATAAACTACGGGGATTTTTTTCTCGCACGCTTTATTTAAACAGTATAAAATTTTCTTGCAATTTGCTTTTGATAAACCACCGTTTAAAAGCGTACCGTTTTGAGCAACAATATAAACGGGATTATCGTCAATTTTAGCATAACCCGTTATTACTCCAAGACCGTTAAGTTCTTCTTCTAAAAATTCATTTTTACTAAATGAAAACGCGTTTAATTCAATAAAACTATCGCTATCTATAATTTCAGATATAGTTTTTCTTATTTCTAAGGTAGAATTAAGCAGTTTTGCTTTTCTTTGATGTAATAAATCTATTTTGTACATAAGAGTCTCCTTTTTATATATTATAATATATATAATATAAAAATGCAATTAATATCTTTAAAAT
>JAZRLL010000081.1:0-2302 GCA_045646745.1 Christensenellaceae bacterium | reverse complement strand
GCTCTATCTCTAATTCCTGATATATTTTAATAATAGGTTTTGTTAGCTCGTCTAGTAGGTCTTTTTCGTCCATTTAGCCTCACCCCCTACTATTTATCGTCTTTTGGCTTTTCTTCCTTCTTAGGCTCTTTTTTAGCCTCTTTTTTAGGGTCTTTCTTTTCTTCTTTTTTCTTATTAGCAAATATACCGCCTTCGCCTGCGTTTTCTTCTTCCTCTTCGCCGTCGATTACAGTAGTCGCCATTATCTCTTCATTCATCTTATTAGCAAACTCTAGAGCTGAGTTATCGTCTAGCTCGTAAATTTGTCTAAAGTACTCAACTTTACTAATTAATCCAGTATTTAATTCTACTAGAGCCTGTGTTCTCTTAGCGGTTTTATCTTCTATAATTGAATCGTCAAACGCTACACTAATCTCACTATCTAATTTAATAGAGCCGTCCTTTGTATTGGTTGACTCGATATAAAGCAATCCCTTAGCCATATTAATTATACTTTCTTCTATTAATAGCTCGTGTTTCTTTAGTGTTCTAAACATATCGCTTTGCTCACTAATTATTTGAGTTGCGGTTGTTACGTTTCCTTTATCCCATTTAAAGGTATCACTTCCTAAGCCTACTGACTGGCTTAATAAATTAAGTAATGTTTGTAACCCTGCGTCGTGCTGAGCCACCCTTATTTCCATATTACTTTCTTTTATTTCGCCCTCTTCTAAGTCACCAGTTAATCTATAAAAGACTTCCTCGTTAGGGTCAAATACCTGTACTGGCTCGTTATTCTCGTCATAGTTTACCATTGTAACGCCGTCGGGTACGAATATACGTTTCTTACCTAGTAAAAACTCTTTAAAGTATGAGTCGAATACTAAGTCAATCTCTTTAAATATATCAGTACTGCCGTTATATACGCTGGTACCGTATGGACTATTAAAATTCTCTTTATTAGCTATATTAGGTCGTATCATTTGAAATAGAGGCTCCATAGATTGCGTTTGAATCTTAGGTAATATCTCGTTTTCTTTATATACGTCCTCGCTTGCCTCTACTAGAGTAATAGTCTTATTATTTCCGCTGGCTTTATTCTCTAATAGAATGTTATCTATAACATAAAAGCCCTTGTCATCTAATAAGTGAGTCTCTAAATAGATATACTTTTTATTTTTTAGTGTTACCTCACTACTGAACGCTACCTCAGTCAGTTTTCCACTATCATAAGTGATAGGGTACATAAATTCTTGGCTTATGTATTTTTGGTTAGTCTTTTTACCGTCCCAATATTGAATTAAAAAGCCTCCGCCTATTGCAAACGCTAGCTCTAATAGGTTGTTACCTCTTACCCTGAAATTTACCTGCTTTAATAATCTATCTAAAACTTCCTGAGTGTATTCATCATCACTATTAATCTCGACTTTTTCATTTAGTAATAAGTCCGCCCATTTTTGCGTTACCCTGCTAGGCATATTTAGAGTTTTACGCTCCATATTTAGTTTTTTCTTTCCTGAGTAAACTTGGTAATTGTGAAATTTATCTACTTTTCCCTCATACCACTCACGCCATACCTTCAATTTGTTTTCTATATCGTCGGTTAATACGTTTACGTTTTTACTCTTTAAATATTGTATAATTTCCTGTTGCATTAATTCCCTCCTTATCTTCTTAAATCAATCATTATTTTTTGGTACGGCTCGCTTGAATATTCCTGAGCGTCTAGATTGTCTATATTGCTAGTCCCGTCATCTAATCTCACGTCGTCAAACTCTTCCTCGTCCCAAACTGCGTCCTCAAACGCTTGGATTGTTTCTATACAGTCGCTTATTATGAAATATCTTAATTGCCCCTGCATACTACAATAGAATCTTATACGCTCGTTTATTTCCATTTTGCGGGCGTCTTTTATTCCTATCGGTATATTATTCATTCTTAGAATGTTTTTTAATCCTCTAATTAGTACTTGCTCGGCACTATCACAATATATCTCTTTTAATTGCGGGTATTCCTGCATAGATTCTTTTACAAATAATAAAAACGCCTCTTCTAACTGCTTAGGCGTTATCTCTTCTTTTATTCTCTTTTCTTTTAATGTTATTAGCTCCTGAAAGCCACCAGTAAAGCCTGTTAGATTAAAAGCCGTACTCGACTTATTACCGCCAAAATCGACGCCTATTGTTGCAATCGTTATTCTCTTCCTTAGCGGGTGAGTATAAGCTCCTTTATCATCTCTAGCGTACCACTCTTTTTTATTTATTATATTGTCCTGAGTAAATGAGGTATATATCTTACCCTCAGCCGTTACCCATAACCCCAG
>JAZRLL010000080.1:0-3712 GCA_045646745.1 Christensenellaceae bacterium | reverse complement strand
GAAGAAGATTTAGACACTCCTATAGATTTTGACAACTTGGTTGCAAAGGGCTCAATGATGGGTTCGGGCGGGGCAATCGTGATGCATGAAGATAACTGTATGGTTGACGTTGCTAAATTCTACATGGAATTTATTTGCGATGAATCTTGCGGAAAGTGTACTCCGTGTCGTATAGGAACAAAGCGTATGCTTGAAATCCTTACTAAAATTACCGATGGCAAGGCAACTATGAAAGACCTTGATGAATTAGAAGAACTTGCTCAAAACGTAAAGAGCAACTCGCTTTGCGGTTTAGGTCAAACTGCGCCAAATCCTGTTCTTTCAACGCTTGCTCATTTTAAAGACGAGTATATTGCACATATAGTTGATAAGAAATGTCCTGCTCATATCTGTAAAAACTTAATGGAATACGTTATTGAGAAAGACAAATGTTTCGGCTGTGGACTTTGCGTTAAAAAATGTCCTGTTGACGCTATTATTAAAACGGACTACGTTGCTCCGGGCAAAAAACTTCCTGCATACGAAATTGATGCTAACAAATGTATTAAGTGCGGAATGTGTATTGCGTCTTGTAAATTTAAGGCAATCGTAAAAAAATAAGGAGGGAATTAAAATGGCAAAAATTAATATAAAAATTGAAGGCGTTCCTTTTCAAGTTGAATCGGGCATAACCATATTAGAAGCCGCTAAACAATGCGGTTTTGAAATTCCTTCTCTTTGTGCATACAACAACGGCGAGTGTTCAAAAGGCTCTTGTAGAGTTTGTTTAGTAGAAGCAACGGGAGCAAGGGGTTTAGTTGCGTCTTGCGTATATCCCGTACAAGAAGGTATGGAAATTACCATTTCTTCTCCAAAGGCAACTTCGGCAAGAAGAACGTCGGTTGAACTTTTACTTTCTAATCACAATAAAAACTGTCAACAATGCGATAAAAACGGCAAGTGCGAACTTTTACACGTTGCTAAAATTACGGGCGCAAGAGATGATATGTATCAAGGCGCTCAAACGGAAGTTTCTATTGACAGGTTAACTCCTTCAATCGTTAGAGACACGTCTAAATGTATTCTTTGCGGAAGGTGTGTTGAAAGATGTAAAAACGCACACGGTTTAGGAATTTTAGGCTTTGAAAAACGCGGTTTTGAAACTATCGTTGCTCCTGCTGAAAACAGAAGTTTTGCAAATTCGCCTTGTATTTTGTGTGGACAATGCGTTTCGGTTTGTCCTACGGGCGCTTTAATGGAAGTTTCTGAAATTGACAAGGTGGATAACGCTTTTAGACAAGGCAAATACGTAGTAGTACAAACTGCTCCTGCGGTAAGGGCTGCACTTGGCGAAGAATTTGATATGCCTATCGGAACGGCAGTTACGGGAAAAATGGTTTCGGCACTTCGTAGATTAGGCTTTAAAAAGGTTTTTGATACTAATTTTGCAGCAGACCTTACTATTATGGAAGAAGCAACCGAACTTTTAGATAGAATTAAAAACGGCGGACTTCTTCCAATGATTACGTCTTGTTCACCAGGTTGGGTTAACTATGCAGAACTTAATTACGGCGACCTTTTAGGTCATTTGTCTTCTTGTAAATCTCCACACCAAATGTTCGGTGCGATTTTAAAGAGTTATTACGCTGAAAAGAACGGAATTGACCCAAAAGACATGTTCGTTGTTTCTATTATGCCTTGTACGGCTAAAAAATACGAAAAAGAAAGGGAAGAACTTTCCGTTAACGGACTTAAAGACGTAGACGCCGTATTAACTACGAGAGAACTCGGCAAACTTATTCGTCGTTCTGGAATAAACTTCACAAGACTTCCTGATGAAGAATTTGATAACGATATAGTTGGCGAATACACGGGCGCAGGCGTGATTTTCGGAACTACGGGTGGCGTTATGGAAGCGGCTTTAAGAACTGCGGCTTATAAACTCACGGGTAAAGAACTTCAAAAAGCCGAACTTAGCGAAGTTCGTGGTTTTAAAGGTATTAAAGAAGCAACTTATTCTTTCGGTGGAAAGGAAGTTAAGATTGCAGTTGCTCACGGTATGAAAAACGCCAAAGTTTTATTAGACCAAATTAGAAAAGGAGAAAGCCCATATCATTTTATTGAGATTATGGGTTGTCCGGGCGGTTGTATCGCTGGTGGTGGTCAACCATATGTTAAACCTTGCTTCCTTCCTAATGAAGACGCAGATATTTTAGAAACTTTCAAACAAAAAAGAGCGTCTGCTTTATACGGGGAAGACCAATCTAAAAAGTTAAGAGTTTCTCATAAAAACCCACAAATAATTGACCTTTATAAAAACTATCTTGGCGAGCCAAACTCTCATAAAGCACACGAATTATTACACACTACTTATAATAAGAGAGAAAAATTCCCAAAAATTTAATTACTAAAAAACTCGGTTTTTAAAAAAGCCGAGTTTTCTTTTTTATCGCAAAAAATCACTTGAATTATATTATCTTTTTTGATATAATGAAACTACTATTTTAGAAGGAATAAATGGTGAATTTTTAAATTGTTAAAAAGTTTAGTGTTGTAAAGAAATTAAAAAAACACACGCGTTTATTAAAGGAATCAAAATTCATGCAAAAGAAACTACGTGCAAACTTAATGTTATTAGTCGCTGCGCTTATTTGGGGCAGTACGTTTGTTGCGCAGACTACGGCAAGCGACGTCGTAGAGCCATTTACCTTCCTTTTTTCAAGAAGTTTTATTGGCTTTTTATTTTTAATACCCGTAATTGCACTATTTAATTTTCAAGATAACAAAAAATTAGGTGTGGGTGAAAAGCCAAAAACTCTAATTCCGTCAAAATTAACGATAACTGCGGGAATATTGTGTGGCGTGGCGTTAACCATTGCAAGTTTTTGCCAACAAAAAGGCATATCTTTAATGACGGATAATGCATCGGGAAAGGCTGGGTTTATAACTGCTTTATATATAGTGTTTACGCCAATATTCGGCGTGATTTTAAAAAGAAGAGTGCCACTAATTATTGCCGTTTGCGTACCGATAGCAACGTTAGGCTTTTATTTATTATGTATTAAATCAGGCTTTAAGATTGAGTTTGGCGATATTTTAACTTTAATGAGTGCTTTTTTCTTCACTTTTCATATATTAATTATAGATTACTTTATGGAAAAAGGCGCAAATCCAATAAAAACCTCGTGTATTCAGTTTTTAGTGGTTGGAATAATTTCACTTGTATTAGCGTTTATTTTTGAAAAGCCAAACCCTTTAATAATTTGGGACGCAAAACTTGAAATTATGTATGCAGGTTTTTTATCAAGTGGTATTGCCTATACCTTACAAATAATGGCACAAAAAGACGCCGACCCAACGAGTGCAACCTTAATTATGAGTTTAGAATCGGTGTTTGCAGTGCTTTCGGGCTGGATAGTTTTAGGCGAATCGTTATCGGGCAAAGAACTTCTTGGTTGTTTGTTTGTGTTTGTTGCGGTAATCCTTGCCCAAGTTCAACTACCACTACCTAAAAAGAAAAGACCACGTAAAGAATAATTTTGATAACAAAAAACACACTCAAACGAGTGTGTTTTTAATTTCTTTAAAATCGGCTAAAAAAAACAAAAAACGACTTGCCAAATTTTGCAAGTCGTTTTATCCGTTAATTAAATCGTCAAGGTTAATTTTTAAAAGTTCACTTAATTTTCTTAACATTTCAATATTAGGCTCAGTTCTGCCTTGTTCCCAATTT